>JACRGN010000130.1 GCA_016234205.1 Nitrospinota bacterium
AAAATGGCTTGAGATGTGGATTGTCTCATGCCATAATTAAGCCTTGATGAAAGAAAATCAAAAAATACTCTGCCTATTATTAACTATATGCTGTTCACTATTTATTATTCACTATGCCTTTGCCGAAGAGCCGATTCCTTCTACAGGCATGAAGGAACAGGTTTATATCTCTGCTGACCAGCTTGATTTTATAAAAGATAAGAATCTCATGAATGGCAGGGGGAATGTAGAGATATGGTATAAAGACAAGGCTATCTTTGGTGATGCAGTTGAATTTAATACGGAGTCAGGTATTGGAAATATAAAGGGGAATGTGGTTCTCTCTGACACTGAGAGCCAGATATATTCTGAATCGGCAGAATTTAATATAAAGTCTGCAACAGGTGTATTGCATAACACCGAAGGAGTTATAGCGTCAAAATATTATTTTACAGGGGAGAAGTTAGAAAAGGTTGGCTCTGACAGGTATACAATATTCGGCGGGACACTTACAACATGCTGTGAGGAGACACCTGCATGGAGATTCAGGGTCAGCAAATCTAACTTGCACTTGGAACACTATGCCTTTTTAACCGGTTCAGCACTTTTGATTAAAGATATTCCAGTTTTTTATCTCCCTTTTTGGATTGTCCCCATTAAGACAAAGAGGGCGACAGGATTTCTTACACCTTCCTTTGGTTCAAGCAATAAAGACGGTTTTTTTATTAACAACAGTTTCTTTTGGGCAATAACCGACCATCAGGATACAACAATTTATTTGGATTATCTTGAGAAAAAAGGGTTAAGAGAGGGGCTTGAATATAGATATTTTCTCAGTAAAAATAGCTCAGGTAATTTTTTGGGTTCTTATTTGAAGGAGAGGGATACGGAAAGGGAATTATATAAGATAAATTTTGACCATAATCACCTGTTTTCATACAATGTTCAGGGTGCAGTTAAGATTGACATTGTGAGTGAAGCCAATCCTGACAGGGAATATGAGGATGATACCGGCTTGAGGACGAGGAGATATACAGATTCCTATGCGAGGCTTACAAAAAGCTGGCTTTCAAGGAGCCTTCAAATTCTTGGACGAAAGAGGGAGAGCGTGGAATCCGGTTATAGCGAGATATATGCTCAGTCACCAGAGGTAACATTTGTAAATCAGAAGGAGAGGATTGGAAATTTACCCTTCTTTTTCAGCATGGATTCCTCCTTTACGAGTTTCAGGAACGAGAAGGCGAGTGATAAAACGGAATTGGAGAGGGGTGACATTTATCCGAGGATTACTTATACATTTGATAAATATCCGTGGCTTACATTTACACCAACTCTTGGTTTGAGGGAGACCTATTACAGCCGGGGCTTAAATAAAAAGGATAGTTTCACAAGAGACCTCTATGATGCTGAATTAAAGATGGAGGGACCAAAGTTTTTTAGGACATTTAGCACAAAATCCCCTCTGAAGCATATAATTGAGCCGAGGGTGGTTTATAACTATATACCTGATATTGACAGAGAAGACAGAAGGGAGATAATACAGATTGATGGTATTGATTCTGTGACATCAAAAAATATCATTTCCTATTTTCTGACAAACAGGGTTTTGAGGAAAACCGGGAGTATCAATGAGATTGTTAGATTTGAGATAAGCCAGCAGTATGATATAACTGAAGCAAATAGAAATGATAACTTGCAAGTAGTCCCTCGCCGTCCTTTTTCAGATTTGAGATTTGATTTAGATACTCATATTTTAAAGCCTCTTATATTTAATTTTGATACAAAGTATGATGTCTATGAAAGCCAGATTAATACTGCCAATTTAGATATAGGTGTAAATTATGAAGATATATGGTATCTGACTACTGAGAGGAGATATACACGAAAACCTGAGTCAACTTTTTTAACAGGCATTGCAGGGATTAATCTGACAAAAAATCTAAATTTTCAATACAGTGCCAGATATGATGAATTTAATAAAAAATTCCTTGAAAGTGATTATAGTGCTGCCTACTCATCTGGATGCTGGGAGGCATCCTTTGATGTAGTTGATAGAAAATATTTTGTAAATAGCGAAGAGAGGGATGAGGTAAAATTCTTCTTTCTGATAACCTTAAAGGATGTTGTATCAATTGGAAAGAGGGGAAATCTCGGGCTGATTCAGAGAAAGATATAAAGTCTTTTGCCACAGAGGGCACAGAGATAACAGAAATTTTAAAAGCGGTTTAAACGGTTTAAACAGTTTAAACGGTTTAATCCGGTTTTTCCCTCTGTGTTTACTGCATTACTTGAGTTTATATGGCTTCAAATAATTACTCTGTTAGAAGATATGTAAAAATTGTATACCGTCTTGCCTCTATCTTATTTCTTACCCTTCATGTCTTACTTTTGTATAATGTATATTCATATGCAGATATATGTATAGATTGCCACACAAATCCCAGGTATAAGAAAGAGGATATAGAAAAATTACAGGAATGTCTTGATTGTCATGGTAGTGCAGGGCATGTATACAAGAAGAGTAAATTTGAAAAAGAGACCATAGTGATAACGAATATTGCAGATAAAAAGAATCTTCCTTCTTCTAATCATCATTCAGAATTAGTTGCCTCTATCCCGGGCTTAAAGAATATGATTTTGATTCCGGAAGGTGAGTTTATTATGGGTACTGATGTAAGACTCAAAGATGAAAGACCCGGGCATGTTGTTTATTTAAAAGTTTTTTATATAGATAAATTTGAGGTTACAAATGAGGATTACCAGAAATTTATTAAAGTTGCAGGGCATAAAGCCCCTGAAAATTGGGAAGATAATAAGTATCCTGCAGGAAAGGGAAGACATCCTGTAATATTTGTAGACTGGCATGATTCGGATGCATACTGTAAATGGTTAGGCAAGAGGCTTCCGAGAGAGACTGAATGGGAAAAGGCTGCCAGAGGTATAAACGGCTTCACATTTCCGTGGGGCAATGAATGGGACCCAAATAAATCTAACAATCCAATTAGAGGCTCGGTGGGTACGATGACGGTCGGTTCATTTGAGTCAGGGAAAAGCCCATATGGCATTTATGATATGAGCGGAAATGTCTGGGAGTGGGTTGATGACTATTATTTGCCGCATTCGGGCTCAGATTATGCAAGTCCTGAATTTGGTAAAAAATATAGGATATTGAAAGGCGGTTCATGGTGGGACTGTAGTTTTTACAGTTGCGGTATATCAGCACCTGCATTCAACAGGGCATTCTTTGACCCTTCAACAAAGAATGATAGTTTCGGATTTAGATGTGCAGCAGATGCGAGATAGACCCAAAATTCGATTTAGGATTTTGGGTAAAATCGCAAAGTCGCCTGAAAGACAAGGCAAGAGGCAATTTTGCGACGCAACCGTATATGACCAATACGGTGAGGAGCAAAATTGACGATAACACAGTATTTCAGGATGAATCTGCGATTTTAAATTCCGCTAAAGCGGAATTTGGATAGAATTATAATGACATATATTGATACCAGATGTAATATATTATTTATATTTATCGCTGTTTTTCTTTTATTTTCCTGTTCAAGAGAGAATGCCCCTAAGATAGAAGGTATGGTCTATATTCCATCAGGTGAGTTCATTATGGGAAGCGAAGATGTTGATACAGAGAACATTGGCAAGGAGTTTGGATTCAGCAGGGGGAGGCTCTATGAAGATGAAAGGCCGATGAGAAAATTATTTCTTAAAGGTTTTTATATGGATAAATATGAGATAACCAACAGACAATATAAAACTTTTATTGATGCTGCAGGTTATGCGTCTCCAGATACATGGGAAGGCAGTTTATATCCGGCGTGGCAGGATGCCCATCCCGTAAATAATGTTACATGGTTTGATGCACATGCCTATTGCAGGTGGGCGGGCAAAAGGCTCCCTACAGAAGAAGAATGGGAGAAGGCTGCGAGGGGTCCTTATGGAAACAAGTATCCATGGGGAAACGAATACGATGAAAAAAAGGCAAATATTAATAAAGGGGACACAGTGTCTGTTGGAAGCTATGAGACTGACAAGAGTTACTATGGTGTGTATGATATGGGGGGGAATGTAATGGAGTGGGCAGATGCATGGTATGAGCCTTACCCGGGGAATAAAACCGAGGTAAAGGATTTTGGAAAAATATCAAGGATATTGCGTGGCGGCTCCGGCAGTGTGCTTGGCCATTATATTATGGGCAGGATATATGCCAGATCCTCATTCAGACACTACTACCTCCCGGGCGGTGCGGGAAATGATGGCGGTATTCGGTGTGCAAAATCGGCTGAAGCTGAATAGGATATCAGGGTCGGCTGATTTGAATATAAATTTCTTGGCTGGAATATGGCTGATATGTATTTTAGTGCTGCCGGCTTGCAGCAGACTACCAGAGGATATGAGCATGATACCGAAAGGTGAATTTATAATGGGAAATAACACCGGGGATAGCAATGAAAATCCTGAGAGAAAGGTCTACTTAAATGATTTTTTTATGGATAAATATGAGGTAACAAACGAGGCATATTTACGTTTTGTTAAACAGGCAAAGCACGGAGAACCAAAAGAGTGGCAGGTCTACGGTTATATGGAAGATAAAAAAAATCATCCTGTTGTCTTTGTGAGTTTTGATGACGCATTAGGATATTGCAACTGGTTAGGCAAAAGGCTTCCTACAGAAGAAGAATGGGAGAAGGCTGCCCGCGGCACAGGCGGGTATATATATCCATGGGGTAATGAGTTTGAATTGGGAAAGGCTAATACCAGTCTTTCAGGTATAGTAGGCACAACAGAAGTCGGGATGTATGAAGGGGGCAGGAGTCCATATGGGCTTTATGACATGGCTGGAAATATATGGGAGTGGACAAGCTCCACATATATTGATAAAGAGAAGGCAGTAAAAGGAGGCTCATGGGGTTTGAGCCACAAACTTGCACGGACATTTACCCGTATTGGATATGAACCCGGCACAAAGACAAATAATATTGGTTTCAGGTGTGCTAAAGATAGATAATTTTTCATTCCAAATCTGATAATATTTTTCATATGACCGGAAATGAGATTAGAAAAAAGTTTCTTGATTATTTTAAGGAGAGAGGGCATACGATTATAAAAAGCTCCTCCCTAATACCTTCCGCCGACCCCACACTACTCTTTACGAATGCAGGGATGGTTCAGTTTAAGGATGTCTTTCTCGGTAAAGAGAAGAAGGATTACAAAAGGGCTGTATCATCACAGAAGTGTGTCCGGGCAGGGGGGAAGCATAATGACCTTGAGGTAGTTGGCAGGACAGCAAGGCACCACACATTCTTTGAGATGCTTGGTAATTTCTCCTTTGGCGATTATTTCAAAGAAGGGGCGATTGAGTATGGCTGGGAGTTCATGACAGAGGTTGTAAAACTGCCAAAGGAGAAACTCTGGATAACAGTTTATAAAGATGATAACGAGGCATTTAAAATCTGGAATGAGAGAATTGGAATACCCGCCAATAAGATTGTAAGGCTCGGTGAGAAGGACAATTTCTGGAGCATGGGGGATACAGGTCCATGTGGTCCCTGCTCGGAGATTCATATAGACCAGGGGGAAGGGATAGGTTGCGGCAGGCCTGAATGTAATGTTGAATGTGACTGTGACAGGTTTATGGAAGTATGGAATCTCGTATTCATGCAGTATAACAGGGATGCAAATGGCAAGCTCACTCCATTGCCAAATCCAAGCATAGATACAGGGATGGGGCTGGAGAGGCTCTCTGCTGTTGCACAGAATGTTAAGAGCAATTATGATTCGGATTTGCTAAAGCCGATAATAACTTATACAGAAGGGCTTTTTGAAAAAGGATATGGCAAAGATAATAATATAGATATCTCATTCAGGGTTATTGCAGACCACAGCAGGTCAATGACATTCCTAATCGGCGATGGTGTCATACCTTCAAATGAGGGGAGGGGTTATGTATTGAGGAGAATAATACGCAGAGCCTCAAGACATGGCAGGATGTTGGGAAAAAGCGAGCCGTTTTTATTCAAAACCTCCGATGTTGTAATAGATTTAATGAAGGATACCTACCCTGAACTACTTGATAGAAGGGAGTATATTTCAAAGGTGATTTCTACAGAGGAGGAGAGGTTCAGCAATACACTTGATTTTGGCATGAAGATGTTGAATGACATGGTTGAAAGCCTGAAGGCAAAGAGAGAAAGGCTGATAGCAGGCGAAGATGCATTCAAACTGTATGATACTTATGGATTTCCTCTTGACCTTACAGAGGATATAGCAAGAGACAGCGGGCTTGCAGTTGACTCGGCTGGATTTAACAGGGCGATGGAGGTGCAGAAGGAGAGGGCAAGGGCATCATGGAAAGGCTCAGGAGAAGAGGGGATTAAGTCTATATACAGAGATATAGCTCATAAAATAAAAGGGACTCAATCCCTTTCAAAACCACAAATGGACATGTTTATAGGATATGATACTTTGGAATCAGAGGGAACAGTCCTCTCACTGATAAAAGGTAATGATATGGCTAAATCGGCATCAGAAGGTGAACAGGTTGAGATAGTATTGGATAAAACGCCATTATATGGTGAGTCGGGCGGGCAGGTAGGTGATACAGGAAAGATTTGGAATGATGATATCCATATAGATGTGTTAGATACAAAAAAACCTTTGCAGAATCTGATTGTTCATAATTGTATTGTTAAAAAAGGAAACATAAAGGTTGGCGATGTGGTGACAATTTCAGTATCCAATGAGAAACGAAGGGGAACGGCATTAAATCACTCTGCCACACACTTGCTTCACACTGCCTTGAGTGATGTCCTCGGAGACCATGTAAAGCAGGCAGGCTCTCTTGTTGCCCCTGACAGGCTCCGTTTTGATTACACACATTTCTCCGCACCGAATATAAAAGAACTGCACAGGGTTGAAGAAATAGTTAATCAAAAGATAAGGGAGAATTATCCTGTAGAGACATCAATAAAGGGACTGGAGGATGCCATCAAGGGAGGGGCGACCGCACTCTTCGGCGAAAAGTATGGGGAAGAGGTAAGGGTTGTGAAGATGGGTGATTACAGTATGGAGCTATGTGGTGGGACTCATACAAGGGCTACAGGGGATATAGGTTTGTTCAAGATAATCCATGAAGGCGGTATAGCATCAGGCATCAGAAGGGTAGAAGCACTCACAGGCGAAGGTGCGTATAGATATGTAAGAGATGAAGAAGAGCGTCTGTCAGAGATAAGGGAGGTGCTTAAATCGCCTCCTCATGAAGAATTGGCAAAAGTAAAGAAGGTTTTAGATAGGAGCAAGGAATTGGAGAGGGAATTGCAAAAACTAAAAGAGAAGATGACAAAGGATATGAGCGGGGACATAATGTCAGAGATTAAGGCTATAAAAGGGATAAATGTCATATCCAAAAATCTTGGGAATTTTGATATTAAGGACTTAAGGTCATTTATTGATTCTACAAAGGTTAAGATAAAATCCGGTGTTGTAGTGGCAGGGGGAGTAACAGATGGCAAGGTCTCTCTTGTGGCAGGAGTTACAAAGGATTTGATATCAAAACTCAATGCAGGAGAGATAATAAAGCAGACTGCGGTTATTGTGGATGGCAGCGGGGGCGGAAGGGCAGACATGGCACAGGCAGGTGGAAAGAATCCTTCAAAACTCAATGAAGCACTGGAAAAGGTGTATGAGATAGTTGAGAAGATGCTGTAAATTGAGAGTGGTTCAAATATGATGCCGTCTATAAAGAATTGGATAGCATCCGCAGATTATGACCTTAAGACTGCGGCAAATCTTTTCAAAAGCCGCAGATACATATATGTTGTATTCCTTTGTCATCTTGCGATAGAGAAGGTTCTTAAGGCGATTGTCTGCAAAAAACTGAATGAGATGCCCCCTTATACACATAATCTTAACCGGTTGATAGAGCTTGCCGGTATTTCTGTAGATGAGAGTTATCAAAAATTTATAAATAAAATAAGTCTCCAGAGCGTGCCAACCCGATACCCGGAGGATTTTGCAAAGCTGTCCACACAATTCAATAAAACGATTGCAGAAGAGCATTTGAAAAAGAGTACGGAGGTTATAAAATGGTTAAAACAAAACTATCTCAAAAGGAGTTGAAGAAGATAATAAACAAAGTGGTGCATGACCTTGAAGCACATAAGATAAGGGTGCATCAAATCATCTTATACGGGTCCTATGCCCACGGCAGCCCTAAAGAATTCTCCGATGTGGACATAGCCGTAGTATCTCCCTCATTTACCCGAAAAAACATCCTTAAAATACAGGAAGAACTGGCAAAGGTCATGTCAAGATACCTGTCTATAATAGAGCCTATCGGCTGCTCACCGGAAGAGTTTAATAAGGCAGATAAAACCTCTTTTCTCGGTGAAATCAAAAGGACGGGAAAGGTCATATACGCTGCGGCTTAGGGTAAAGAAAAAGGGGATGCCGCTAAAAATTTCAAGGGGAAAAGGGGTAAAAAATCAGTTAAGAACTACACTGTTTATAATCCATGCAACAAGAAGCCAAAAAGCCAACCCTATCCATATACTGATCTCCGTGAATATAACAAATTTCGATGCTGGTTCATCAGCATAGTAATCCCACCGAGGTTTCCGATTCCCAAAGGTCAAGAGAAAAAGAAATATCTCTCCGTTGTAAAATAAAATAGACTCAACGATAAGTTGAAATAGAAATCGCAGTATGCTTTTAAAAACTGTTTTTATTGAGCCTTCAATAATATTATCTATCATATTATTTTCTCGATTTTATGAATGAGATCAGCGGCTGCGATTAGCCGTCCATTACACTGGCTGAGTGGACATTTTGTTCCTCTTGATTTCATTAATCAAGCGTGAGAAGAAGAGACCCACCACATGAAGTGCCATCTGCACACTTCCCTCTTTCAAGATGATCCGGTTATGGTGGTCCAACTCGATGGTCGATATTGGGGCACAGAATTCTGAGATTGTCTTAAGTTCTGATGGCTTCGGCACCCCATCATTATGGACAAGAACGTTTCGTATTGACTACAGATTCTGGACAAGCTCCCATTCCGAATTGAGTGACCGATCTCGAATCGTTAGATGCGCCTGAAGGTACTCCATCGCTTGAACAATGGTTCTCTTGTTTCCCTTCTTCTTGAATTCTTCTGGAATCTTAAAGGCATGGCGACACATTAGGCAACCCAAAAGCAAGTCCGCCTCCGTCATGCACATGAGAGTCGTAAATAGGGCACGTCGCTGGATATTCGGATAGACCTTGTCAAGACGAACGAAATCATCCGCATACCATCCAATCGTGTATTCCTTCTCTTCTTTTTCCGAAATACCTTCTAGTTCCTTAGTAACACGCTCTTCAAGACGCTTGACTTCGCCCTTGAGGTGCCTCTCCGTAAGATCAACGACTTCGCGGAGGTTCTTAATATCATGATGCACGCGGTTCGTGAATAGGTGGAGTGCCATCCGATGTTTCATTAATTCCTCTCCTTGTACAACAAGTTATTATACAGTTTATATCATTTACCATTCTTGAATCAAAAAGCAACAATATTTCATGAAAATCTTGCATATATTGCATTTTAGGACAGATTGTTTCCGGTTATCATTACTATAGGAATGATAAACAAAATTGGTATTTATGGGCAGAGTATAGAACTTAATAAGAATGACTGTCAATAAAATTTTAGGCAGGAATTACGCTTGATATAACTGACAAAAATTATTAAAATATAGCCTGTTTATTGACAAAAATTTCTATTTTTATGTATATACATCAGAAACAATTAGAAAATTTAAAAAGGTTTTACCTGACTCATAAATTGCCAGCGTCAATCTCATAACCTTCTAACTGTGATTATTCGGGTTAAATTATAACTTATGGATAAACTTCTGATTTTTGCAAAATCACCAATTAAAGGAAAGGTAAAGACCCGCCTTAAAAAAGATACCCCATTAACTGACGATGACATTCTAAAACTATACACAGCTTTTCTGAAAGATACAATTATTTCTGCTTCTCTCTCAAAGGCACAAAAGATATATATCGCTTACTATCCAGAGGATTCAAGAGATGTAATGTATGACATAGTTTTTCAATCTTCAATCTTCAATCTTCAATCTTTAATTGAATTATTCCCCCAATCA
The DNA here is from genome assembly GCA_016234205.1 of Nitrospinota bacterium. Classification (GTDB taxonomy): domain Bacteria; phylum Nitrospinota; class Nitrospinia; order UBA9942; family UBA9942; genus UBA9942. The sequence continues at coordinate 10,137 of JACRGN010000130.1, forward strand.
GGTAATGACTTTGATAGAAGGCTCACAAATGCCCTTAAAAAGATTCATAAGGACAGTAGAGATAATATAGTAATACTCGGCAGCGACTCTCCACATATTCAGCCATTAACTATAAACAAGGCATTTGAATTTCTGTCAATTCCGAAATCTGTAATCCGCAATCCAAAATATAGAGGTGCTATGGTTTTAGGTCCAAGTGGTGAAGGTGGTGTATATTTAATAGGGGTCAAGGGTCAAGGGTCAAGGGTCAAGAGGGAATTTGATTTTAATGGTGTTTTTACTACAGGGAATGAGAGTGATAACCTCCTTAAGATTGCAAAAAATAAAAAATTACCACTCCTTATTCTTGAAGAACTAACAGATGTGGATGTCAAATCAGATTTAATAACTCTTATAAGTAATTTGTCAATGATGCAATATTCATCCGGAAATACAAAGATGCACTTGCCCCGATATACAATAAATACGATTAAAAATCTCGGCTTGACTGTAGAAAGGAAAGGAGATGGTTCGATAGGCTCACCAGGGGGTGGGACGAGGGAGAAATATTTATCTCGCAATAAGCCGTAAAAACATCTCCTGTACAATGAAAGGATTTTCTCTAAAGATACCCTGAAATATATTGCATATACTTTCTCTGAAAATTTCATGAAAATTTTCTTGACCTCTCTGTCCTTAGAGAATAAAGTTAAAATATATAGTTATGATTTTACTATTACAGTAATATGGCCAGCCTGACAAAACATATCTTAATTGTGGATAATGACTTTAATTTCAGCGCCCTTCTCAGCGATTTTTTCTTGAAAAAGGGATGGGTTGTCTATACAGCGAAAGACGGCCAGCAGGCAGTCAACAACGTTCATACTAATGACCCCGACATTATTTTAATGAATGTTGACCTGCCGGTGCGGGACGGGATTGCTACCTGTAATCTCCTGCGGAGGGATATTGCCATAGCCAGGCAATATCCCATCATTATGATGGGGGCTTTCCCTGATAAAAAAAAGATTGTTAAATCTATTGAAGCCGGATGCGACGACTTTATTGTTAAGCCATTTAAGTTCGATGTGCTGATCAATAAAATAGAAAAAATAGCTGATTTCTATCGCAAAAAGATAAACATTCCTAAACAGGAAGATGGGGTAGATTACAAAGAGGAAGAGCAAGAGGCGGAAATTATTGTTTATTCCAGGAACGCAGTAAAAAAGATTTTTTCAAATACAATGAATGACAGGCGGATTGAGTATCCGGTCGTTCAGAAGGTTGTTGACAATATGGTAAAGATACTTCACAGGGAGAATAACCTGCCTATGGCATTCAAGATGAAATCGTATAATGATTATATATATATCCACTCGATTAATGTGGCTTCGCTATCCATGTCCTTTGCCTATCATCTGAAATGGGAACCTTCCGATTTGCAGATAGTCGGCGAAGGCGGATTTTTACATGATATTGGAAAAACCAGGATTGATTTACAGATTTTAATGAAGCCGGATAAGCTGACGGATGCTGAATTTTCTGAGATGAAGAAACATCCGTCACTGGGAAGAGATATATTGGTAAAAGAAAACATTACCGATGGGATACAAAAAATAGCCCTGGAACATCATGAACGGATAAACGGCAGCGGTTACCCGAACAGTTTATCCGGCGGGCAAATCAGTAAATTCGGAAAATTGGCTGCGATAATAGATGCTTACGATGCCCTGACAACGGACAGGTGTTTTAAGGGTGCTGTTGATTCTTTAGATGCCCTTAAGATTATGTCGGAGCCTGCAGGTCAATTCGACCAGATACTCTTTGATAAATTTGCAGACTTAATAAAAAATGAAACCATTGGCAAATAAAACAGGTCTATTCAGTTTTTTTAATAGTTATCTCCATGATAATCTGTGGCTAAATTTTTATAATTTCCTTGTCATAATATGAGAGTAGGTTTTGGATATGATGTACATAGATTTGTTGAAAACCGCAGGTTAATCCTTGGTGCAGTGGAAATATCTTATAACAGGGGTCTTGCAGGACATTCAGATGCAGATGTCCTTCTTCACGCTATTTGTGATGCACTCTTAGGGGCGGCAGGGGAAGGAGACATTGGAAAGCACTTTCCTGATACATCACCTGAATTTAAAGACATCTCAAGCTTAAAGCTACTCCGAAGAGTGGTTCTCTTGCTGAAAGATAAAGGGTTTACAGTTAATAATGTAGATTCAACTGTTGTAGCAGAAGAGCCGAGGCTTGCTAAATATATTCCTGAAATGGTTGATAATATCGCTACACTCCTTGAAGTAGAGAAAAATACAGTGAATGTAAAGGCTACAACATCAGAAAGGCTTGGATTTGTAGGAAGAGTTGAAGGAATTTCCGCCTATGCAGTGGCAACAATAATCTCAAAGAGCTAATCTGTTTTTAGCTGCAGACTTACACAGATGACGGGGTGCGTTCAGGGGAATGCACCCTACAGTAGGGTCTGTTCCCCGACCAGACTATAAAAAATCTGCATTAGTTCATCCAAAATTAATAAGGCTTTTACACCATTCTTGAAAAACTTCAAAAATTATCAAACACCAAAGCCTTGAAAAATCAATTAATTGAATAGTGAGAGTTTCAGAAAGCAGGGCAAGGCTATTGACATTTTAAGGTTAAGGGCTATATTATAGATGAGATTGATAATCATTTTCAATTATGAAGAAAATATTCTCTATTAGGGGGTAATTACAATGAAAATACAAAAAAGAATGAAAATTTATCTTTTGTTTATGGTTTTTTTTCTATGTCTATTCACCTCTTTAATAGTGACTAATATATCATACGGAGGGATAAGGGGGGCACCGGAGGGTGAGCCTTTAGTGAGAGTGGGGGATAGGGCACCCCTTGAAGCAGATGACCTCAAAAAGGCACATGGAGATGGGAAGGTCATCCTCCTCATGTTTGGCAATCCTGACCATTGCAGATACTGTGAAAAGGTATGGTTCAATATAATGGATATCGGGTCTCGTTATGAACAGGATGTAGCTGTCATAGGGAAGCGGCACCGTGCGGCTGAATTCTGGGGGCCGGAGTCAGAGGATGAGGCACTGGGTAAACGTTACGGTGTAATTGGAGAGCCATGGCTTTTCATAATTGACAGGGAGGGTATTGTAAGACACATATTTATGGGATTTGCAGGGCTACCGGAGATTGAGGCACAGCTAAATAAGGTTTTAGGAATTCCTTTTGGAAAATAATATAGGGGTGAAGGTATGTCTAAGGTAAATATATTGATTGTTGAGGACGATGGTATCACAGCAAGAGACCTGGAAAAGTGGTTAACAGGCTTGGGATACAATGTTTCTGCTGTTGTCTCTTCAGGAGTTGACGCCATCAAAAAGGCAAAGGAGATTAACCCCGATATTGTGCTGATGGATATAAAGCTGAGCGGGGATATAGATGGGATAGAGGCAGCCAGGCAGATCCATGTCTATCGGAATATTCCTGTGATATATCTAACTGCCTTCTCAGATAAAGCCCTATTACGGCGGGCAAATATAACAGAGCCCTTTGGCTATGTATTAAAGCCCTTTGATGAAAAAGAGCTGCATATAACCATTGAAATGGCTCTTTGCAAACATAAGGTAGCGGAAGAACTTCGCCTCGCAAAAATGGTGTTTGAGAATGCTATGGACGGTATGATGGTTACAGATGCAAGAGGTACAATCTTGTCGGTAAATAATGCCTTTACTAAAATAACAGGATATACCCCAGAAGAGGCAATTGGTAAAAATCCACGGTTACTAAAATCAGGGAGACAGGATGCTGAATTTTACAAAGACTTCTGGGATACTCTGATTGCAAAGGGCAAATGGGAGGGGGAGATATGGAATAAACGAAAGAATGGCGAGATCTATCCAGAATGGACTGTTATATCTGCCGTAAGAAATAATCAAGGCAATATTACTCATTATATAGGAGTGGCAAGGGACACGACCGAGCGAATCAGATATGAAGAAAAGATCAAATATCAGGCATATCACGATACATTGACCGGCCTGCCAAATAGACTTTTATTCTATGACCGTCTATCAGTTGCACTGTCTAATGCAAAGCGCGGTAAAGGAATACTTGCTGTTATTTTTTTGGATATAGACGGCTTCAAACCAGTTAATGACACCTTCGGACATGATGCTGGAGATATTTTATTGCAGTCCATAACGAAGCGGCTGATGAATTGTATTCGTCAGGGTGACACCGTTGCCCGTATAGGTGGAGATGAATTCACCCTTATTCTCCCCCAGGTTACACAGAAAGAAGAGGTGGATGAAATTGCCCGGAGGCTAATTGACACGATTAAAGAATCCTATTTAATTAATAAACATAAACTCTATATCACTGCCAGTATAGGGATTAGTTTTTATCCTGACGATGGGGAAGATATGCAGACACTGATGAAAAAGGCTGATATAGCAATGTACAGTGCTAAGGAGAAGGGGAAAAATAACTACCAGTTTTATGCAGGTTAAGAGCCTTAATTTGCTATTTAATCTCTATCTTTATAAGATTCTCTCCCAAATTTGAGGAAGGTGTTTCTGATGCCTCAATACTTAAGTCCCTTGTAAAGGAAGGCACATTCTTATCTACAGATTTAAAGATTGACCTTGTCCCTGAAAAATCAATGTCTATAAATGATATTGGCTTCAGTGTGGCAATAGCCCTGATTATCTCCGTTCCAGATGGACCATTCACAGTTATTTTATATCCATCACCCTTAGCCGGGACTGAATAGACTTCATTAGCCTTAACCTTATTACCGGAAGAGAATCTGTTTGGAAATAGGATATGGACATTACCGCTTGTCCCAACATCTACAAGGGTCACATAGCAGTCCCTGTCTGCCTTGAAATTAACTGTAAGCTTCTCACCAATCTTGTAACTCTTCTGGTCTGTCCAGAGGTCAATCTTAATCTTTTCTTCTGACACTTCCGCCTCCTTCTGTTTAAAAACGGAGGTCTCAGGCTTAATCAAAGATGCAAACATCTTTGCAACATCTTCATCCTTTTTTATCTTTGACTCTGCACCACCTAATATTCTTCCGTTCTCAGTGTCAATCAGCTTTACCTTTATATCTATATCCTTACCTGCATCAGATACTGTGCCGACTGTTAATACATCCAGTCCCAGAAGGCTTCCAACCTTCTTAGCTGATGATTCATCAACAACGCCTGAAAGCTGAAGCTCCCACTCCTTTGCAATCTGTGCAAAGTTCTTTCTATCAACAACCTGAAACCCTTTACCTGAAGATAATTTTACAAGCTCAAACTCAATACTATCGGCAATTCTTTTGCCAAGCTGACTCCCTGCACCTTCAAGATTTGTAAATTCTCCTATTCCTAAATTCTTACCTTTCAAAATATCTACAGAAGAAATAGAATTGCTTATTGCCTCAACAGCCTCATTCAATCCAGCACCTTTAACCTGTGCAGTATTTTGAGGCTCACCGCCCTTTAATGCCCCTTTCTCAGCAGTCTGGCACCCCCAAAAAAGAGAGAGGGTTATTAGAATGATTGGTAAATGAAGTATCAATGCAACGGATATTCTGGTGTCTTTGACAATTGGTTTTCCACTGAGAATTTTTGGGTTGCATACAATTAAATCTTTTTTACGAGTATCCATTGAGTCACCCTCCTTTTTATAAAAAGTTTCTTTGCAATTATACCACTCCTCTCCCCACATATCAGCAATAATCTGTTCACAATAATCTGTTCACTATTTTTGCCGATACTGGTAATGAGAAGGTGGAGACTTACGATTATATTAGAAATCATTTTCAACCTTACCTTGAAAGAAATGGTAAGCAACTTGAAATAGTGAAATCTGTAGAAACTGTATTGGAGCGGTGGAAAAAACTAAAAGTTACAGGAAGTAGGATTATTCGTAGTTGCACAGTTAATGCAAAAATAAAACCGACAGGCTGTGTGAAAATGCTATTTTTCTGATTTTCTGAGGTTTTCTTACCTGGTATAATTGAGAAAAACCAAGGAGGAGATACTTATGAGATTTATTCCACAAACGAACAGATATCAACTGATGTTGCTTCCACCGAGCATCAACGACTTTGTGGAAGAGGGGCATATTACACGTAACAATAGATGAGGAAGAAAATCATCTATATGGGGATAAAAGGGGTGATGAGTTACCGAAGGAGATAAGGAAGAAAGAGGTGAGGTTAAAGAGATTAGACGAAGCACTGAAGCGGTTAGAGGAAGAAGAAAAAGAGAAGGTCAATCTTACAGATGCAGAGGCTAATTT
>JACRGN010000129.1 GCA_016234205.1 Nitrospinota bacterium
CTCCCAAGGGAGATTACATGTGTTGACCCTGTAGCACTTGAATCCAAAATTGTGGTAGATGCAACAGGACACGATGCCTGTGTTGTAGCAAAGCTCGCTGAGAGGGGCTTAATGAAGCCAAAAGGTTTCGGCGCTATGTGGGTGGAGAGGTCGGAGGATTTGGTTGTTGAATACACTGGAGAGGCACACCCAGGACTCATTGTGATGGGAATGGCAGTTTCAACTGTATATGGCCTGCCGAGGATGGGACCTACATTCGGTGCAATGCTCCTCTCAGGCAAAAAAGGTGCAGAGGTAATTAAGGAGAAGCTGAAGAAAAAATAATAAGAAGTTAAGAGGATAAGAAGTTGAGAGGATGAGAACTTCTTAACTTCTTAGCTTCTCATCTTCTATGTTTCGTATCCCTTCTTATATTCACATTTATGGAAAAGGGGTTATCACCAATCCCGATTTAGAAAAATTATCGTTATATCTAAAAACACTCCTTCCTGAATCTACAATAGATGTAAGGACAGATTTTATTTCATTCTTTCTCGGCCAATTAGATTCCTCAAAAACTGACGATACGGTTGATTTGCTTGCAGAAAAATTGGCAGGCATAAGGGTATTAGACTACTCAAAACAAAAGCTAAATCCTGACCCTCTCTATGCAGAGATAGATTATGAACGGAGAAAGATACTAATCCCTGATATAAAATCAATAGGTGTATTTTATGATGGTTTTGAGCTTCAAAACATCTTTTACTCTCTTATTAAGAGAACTAAAGGAATGCCCGCCCCTTATTCCCCTCTTTTAGAAGGAGGGGAGAGGGGTGGTTATAAAGATGAGCATTCCTTTGCACATCTTCATATAGTATTTACAAACCAGTTCATAGCCACATGGGAAGATGATGACAGCAGGTATCATTCAAGGTCATCTGTATATGGATTTCCATCAATTATATCCACCGCTGGAATTGTTGAGGCACCGGCAAAACCGAGGGAGTTCTATTTAATGAAGCAGCAATATGGAATTATAGGGAGAGACGATTTAGCCCTTACCGAGTTTAAAAATAAATTTGAGGGCAGATTTATTGACTACGATGACCCCCGTATGACAGAGGTCTGTAAGGGATATACAGCACAGGCATTATTATTTCACATCACAGGCGAGCCATTCTGTGAGGATAAAGGGTGCAAGCTCTTCAATGCCCACTGGCAGGCGGAGCTTATATACTCACAGCTTGAGAGCCCCTATGAGTTCTGTGACAAACATACCGATATGCTGAAAAGATTAACTTATTAATTCATAAGGAGAAAGGGAGAAGATGGAGAAATGGTGAAAGAATTAAATTTTGATTTATTTTTCTCCTATAGTCTCCATTTCCCCATTTCTCCTTAATCTTTCTTTATTTTAATGCGAAATATAAAACTACTCATTGAATATGACGGGACAAATTATCACGGATGGCAGAGGCAGCTAAATGCGATTACCATTCAGGAGATAATGGAGAATACACTTTTCAAGATTACATCTGAAAAGACTCCTATTATTGCATCAGGCAGAACTGATTCAGGTGTCCACGCACTCGGCCAGGTGGCAAATTTTAAGACAGCTTCCCAGATAGATGACATATCTTTTAAGAAGGCATTCAACAGCCTCCTCCCTAAGGATATTGTAGTAAAGGATGCTGTAACTGTTGATGACAATTTTCACTCCCAGCATTATGCAAAAAGCAAGATATACAGATACTGCATATTAAAACGCTCCTATCCATCCGCTTTTGACTATAGATACTCATGGCTTATCAAACAGCCCCTTGATATTGATGCCATGAAAGAGGCAACATCATTTTTAATTGGCACTCACGATTTCTCATCATTCAGGTCTTCTACATGTGAAGCAAGAGACCCTGTCAGAACATTGATAAGACTGGATATAGAACAGGACAGAGATATGATACTTTTCTACTTTGAGGCGGATGGTTTTTTGAAGCAGATGGTGAGAAATATAATAGGGACACTTGTTTATGTAGGAAATGGCAGATTTAAGCCGATAACAATGAAAACGATACTTGAAAATAAAAACAGGGCATCCGCCGGTCCTACCGCACCTCCACAGGGATTGTTTCTTGTAGAAGTGAAATATTAACCTGCATCAAAGCAAGCAATTCGTTATCTGAAAGGACCCGTTTTTCTCTTTCAGCCATTCTCTTGATATTTATGAGAAGTTGAAATGCCTGATACTTATTTAAAAAAATGCCGAGTTTTTTAAACTTAAAAATAAGAGATTTTAACCCTGAATGCTTACCTATCAGAATCTGTCTCTTTGTACCCACTTTTTCCGGGGGAAAGGGCTCATAACATAGGGGGTCTTTCGTAACCCCATCCACATGGAGGTCAGATTCGTGGCTGAAGACAAGGTCTCCTACAATCGGTTTGGCAGCGGGAACTGCCCTCCTTGAAAGTCTGGAGACAAGTCTGGAAAGCTCCATGAGTTTATTTGTAACAATGCCGGTCTTTATCCCTTCAAGTCTTTCTAATATCATCGTAACTTCTTCGAGGCTTGCATTTCCAGCCCTCTCTCCGATGCCATTTACAGTGACGCTTGCATACTCTGCCCCTCCTTTAATACCAGCAATGGTATTGGCTGTGGCAAGACCGAAGTCATTGTGGGTGTGTATCTCCAATGGGATATTCACCCTTTCCTTCAGGAATTGGACGAGCTTAAAGGTCTTGAAGGGTGTAAGAATACCTACAGTGTCGCATATCCTGATTCTATTTACTCCAAGCTCCTTCAGGAGATAGGAGACTTCAAGGAGAAAGTTTGGCTCCGCCCTTGAGGCGTCTTCAAGTCCACAGGCTATATAGCAGCCCTCTTTTTTGAGTTTCGGAATTATCTTTAAAAATCTCTCCTTTACCCACCTTCTTGTCTTTCCGAGCTTTTTTTCTATGTGGATATCCGAGACAGGACAGGATACATAAAGAGACTTTACACCACAGGATAGAGATGACTCAATATCTTTTTCAACAGCCCTATTCCATGTCAAAATCCTTGCAGGCAGACCAAGGGAGATAATCGCCTTTACTGCCTCCGCCTCATCTCCGCCCATAATGGGTGTGCCTACCTCTATCTCTCTTATTCCAATAGAGGAAAGGGCGATTGCAATCTCTACTTTATCCCGGACTGTGAAAGCAATGCCCGGTGACTGCTCCCCATCCCGTAAGGTTGTATCAACAAGGGTTATCGTATCCGCATACTCCACAATCACTCCTCCTATACAGGTTGAATTTTTTAAACTCCATTCCCTTCGTATCAAAAAACAATAGCTTTGAGTAGAGAGGCTCGCCTAAGCCTGTCAAGACCTTTATAGCCTCTATGGCAGACAGGCACCCGATTGTGCCCGAGACAGCGCCAAGGACATTAAATCCGAGATAGTCCCACTCAGGTTTTTCAGGGTAGATACAGGATAGACAGGGTGTCCTGTAAGGGATAATGGTTGTGATATATGCCTCCATGTCATTCATCGCTGCCTCCACCAGTATCTTTCTGTGTCTGACACACGCCTCATTGAGAATATCCCTTTCTTTAAAATTGTGGCGGCAGTCAATGACAACATCCGCCTGCGGAAGGATAATATCGAGATTTTCTTCACTTACTTTATCAGGCAGCACTTCGATGCTCACATCAGGATTTATCCTGTGGATAGCATCTTTAGCCTGATAAACCCTATCCTGTCCAATGCCATCATGGGACATCATTATCTGTCTGTTCAAATCTGGAAGTACTAACTCTCCATCATGAATGAGAATCAACTTACCGATACCTGCTGTTGATAGATAAAGTGCAGCAGTGCCGCCGATGCCACCGACCCCTGCCACAAGAACAACTGATTCTTTAAGCCTCATCTGTGCCTCCAGCCCAAAACCATCAATTGGAATCTGTCTCTTGTATCTTTCAATATCACTCTGCGTCAGCACCATATTAGTATCAAAGTATCAGAGTGTCATAGCTTTGATACTTTGACTCTTTGACTCTCTGCCACTTTCTTTATCCCTTCCTCTATCCTGTCCCACAGAATAAATGTCTTTATTCCCCTCTTTTCAAGCTCCTTCTCCGGTATAGTTCCTATCCTGCATACAAGGAGAAATTTGCAATCCTTAATAACCTCATAGAACTTTTCCAACCTATTTGTATCGTAAAGATGATCCTCATCACTTGAGCAGTATTTTTCAACCTTCCTCTCCTCAACAAAATTTATTTGATTACCATCCACATTAAAGATAAGAAACCTTTCAGCATGCCCGAAGTGCTGGTTTATAATCCTTCCATCGCTTGAAGCTACGGCTATTTTCATTTTTCCCTCTCCAGAACCTTTCTCAGCCATATAGGAGGTTTTTTAAGAACCACTATCAGCTTCGTTAGAAGAACATAGATTGATTCCGGCTGCGATAGTTTTATGGGATGTATCCTGTTTCTTATCACCCTCGCTGCGGCCATAGAGCCTATATCTTCACAGTAAAGTATGGTGCAGTCTTTTATGGAATTAATCCTTTTTTCTATCTTGTCCGACTCACTGCCTTCAGAAGATGAATCTGTCTCTATCTCTCTCATTTCGAGGAGATTAAATCCACCCGGCATAACATCATAGACGGCAAATGTCCTGCACCAGCCGAAGTGGTCATTTACTGTTATATTATCCTTTGTTGCAAAAGCGATTTTCATAAAAGATATTTGCCATTTCAAATAAGAGATTCAAACTTCCCCTGTATCCTACCCTTAACTTAAGGGGTTCTCCGAATCTGTCGAATACAGGGAACCCCATCCGTAAGAGCGGTATGCCGAGTCTCTCTGAAATCTCCTTTCCATGACTGTTAGTTATAATTAAATCCACACCTTCTGCCATATCTTCCAGGTCTTCAAGATCGCTTGTCCCTTGCCCCCCCTGCTTACTATCCCTGCTTGAATCATGCAGGGACATGCTTGCAGAGCCTGCCCCGCACTTGATGCGGGGGGCAGGCTTGCCCCTTGCCCCTTTTACCTGCATCCCCATCTCAAGACAAAATCTGCTTATTCCCAGGCATAGTTTTCCTTCAAGTCCAACAGCAGCCTTTTTACCTGCCATGAGGAGATGGGTATCCACCATCCCATCCACAAACTTCCTTCTCCACCGCTCTATCCTTTCGGATGGTTTCTTTCCTGTTATCTCCATCAGACATCGTATGAAATTATCTGAGGCTTCAAGACCAATGGGAAGAGAGAGAGGGTAGAGAGGGATACTGAATCTATCCCTTAAAATCTCACCTGCCTTTTTCATCCCTTCCCCTATGCTAAATGTAGCTGATGACCTCCCCATAGCCTTTATCTCATCTATTGCTGTTCCATCTAATGGGAGATTTGAGAATCTCTCCTTTGAGCCATCCATGGAGAGGGATAAATCAGAAAGCACAATGGGTTTAAGTCCAAAGGTTGAAATTATATCTTTTATCTCTTCTATATCTCCTGCAGTTAGAGATTCACAGGGGAGTATATTTATCTGATTTGGGATAACAGGGCCATTTTCTGCAAGATTTTCTATCACGACCTCTATTGCCTTTGCATATCCTTCTCCAAATCCGCCCATGTAATCAGGACAAGAGATATATATGATTGACGATTGACTATTGACTATTGACGATTTAAAATCTTCAATCTTTAATCTACAATCTTCAATTATCTTTCTGATGTCTTCTCCCCTGACCTCGGCCAGGGCTGTGCCGATTACCCCTATAAGCGAGGGCTTGAATTTTTCACACACATCTGTAATCCTTTTTTTCAGGTCATCCCACCCGCCCATGATTGTGGGCATCTCTTTTATATCCGTTCCAAGAAGTCCAACAGGCTCTCTTAGATGCTGGGTTAGAAGGACTTTCCCCAGAAAAGTGCAACCTGGGGCAGCATGAAATAATGCAATAGCGCCTTTTATGCCCTGAAGGGCATAGGCTGCACCCAGAGCAGGACTGGTCTTTAAGGGATTTACACTCACTCCAAATTTTTTCATTGCGCTCCCTTAATTTTGCATGAAGAAACCCATTACAGAGTCCAGAGAAATCCAAATGTCAAAATCCAAATGCCAAACAAAGCTCAAAATCCCAAAAAACCTTTTTGGATTTTGGATTGGGGCACCCGCAAAGCGGGTCGTGACATTTGAAATTTGGATTTTGGGTTTATTACTCCCACGGCGACTTCTTCTTTGCTATCTCCCACACAGGAGAATAGATTGTCTTTACAATATCCTCTGCCATACGGACAAGCCCTTTGTACCCTGCATAAGCTGTATGCCTCTCCTGATTTATGTCAATAAAGGGTATCCTCTCTTTATATGCAAGATATTGATTCCTTCCGCCTGCAATAAGGATGTCTGCATTTGTAGAATATATAGCCTCAAGAATGTTTTTCGGGCTTACATCCTTTAATATCCTCTCCTCGCCGATAAGAGATTTTATCTTATCAATATCGGAGAGGCTCGATTTTTTCACACCGCAGGCTGTAACCTCTATACCTAAATCATTCAGGGCAGATATAATACTCCAGCTTTTTACACCTCCTGTATAAAGAACAGCCCTTTTACCTTTTAGTTTTTCAATGTATAGGGAGAGTGCTTTTTTTGTGAATGCCTCTTCTTCCTGGATAACCATTTCAGCTCTCTCTATAATATTTTTATCCTGAAAAAACCTGGCTGTCTCTCTGAGGGCTGAACCTGTATTCTTCATTCCGTAGAAGGATACCTCTCTAAAGGGGATGCCGTATCTCTCCTCCATTCCCCTTGCCACATTTATCAATGCCCTTCCGCAGACGAGTAGATTCAGTCCTGCATGATGGGCATAGGTAATCTCCCTGAATGTAGAATCTCCTGTAATCTTTGACAGGACATTAATTCCAATTTTTTCAAAGAGGGATAAAATATCCCATATCTCACCGGCGATATTGTATTCACCAATGAAGTTGATGGTATGTTTTAAATCCGAAATCCGAAATCCGAAATCCGAAATTCTCCTTGTCCCTATCACATAATCCAGCAATACTTCCCCTGCAATGCGATTGCCGAGATTTTTATGACCGAGAAAACCCGGGGCAATAACAGGGATTACAGGGATACCCGTTTTCTTACAGGCATCTTTACATACTGTCTCCACATCTTCCCCTGTAAGAGCGGGGATACAGGTGGAATAGACAAAAATAGCAGAAGGCTTATATCTCTGTGCAATATATAAAATGCCCTCCTTAAGTTTCCCTTCGGAACCATAGACAATATCCATCTCTGTCATATCAGTTGTAAAACCGTATCTGTAGAGCCTCGAGCCTGACGATAGACTCCCCCTCCCTTCGTAACTATTCCCACAGCAGGCAATGGTCCCATGGATTAGATGGGCTGCATCCGTTATGGGGTTAAGCACTATAAAGGCACCATCAAATGCACAACTCTCCCCGCCCTTCGGTCTTTCACAAGCCCTGTCAGGCTGATGGTTCAGCTTGCAGGCAGGCTCTTTTAAAATTTCCGCAGTATTTGCAAAACCCATAAAAACAAATAAAGTATCAAAGAGTCAAAGAGTCATAGTGTCAAAGTTTTTTTTATCTGACACTTTGATACTCTGATACTTTGACACTTCCCCTCATCTAAGCAACTCGAAGTGTGCGTCGTCACTTTTTCTGTCCACCTCATCAATAAAGGTATTGGCAATCCATGTGATTAAATTTATCACACCCTGATAACCTATTGTCGGATACCTATGCAGGTTCACTCTATCAAAGATTGGATAGCCTATCCTTAATAAAGGTATACCTGCATCCCTTGCAGCCCACTTGCCGTGTGAATCGCCTATGAGCATGTCCACAGGCTCTGTCATCAAGAGGCTTCTCAAATGCCAGAGGTCTTTACCGGTATAGAGATTTGCCAGTTTCCCATAGGGGCTGGAGCCTAAAAGCACCTTCATCTCCTCCCCAAACTGCTTTGTGCCTGTGGCTGTCAGGATATGAACAGGCTCACCACCCATCTCAAGAAGAAAATTTACAATCCCGAATACCTCATCAGGGTCGCCAAATACGGCGAACCGCTTTCCATGTATATATTGATGGGCATCGGTTGCTGCATCTACAGCCCTCCCCCTCTCTATTTCTAATTCCTCTGGAATCGTCCTTCCTGTGAGTTTTTTAATCTTCATTAAGAATCCATCAGTTGCCTTAATACCTATTGGTGGATAGATAGAGAGCCCCTCATGTCCAAAGGACTCCTGGATAAATTTAATTGTCTGCATTGTGGAGAATTTCTGGAGACCTATGGTGGCTATGCCATTGATAGAATCGGCTGTATCTTCAAGCTTTGTTCCCCCCGGATACATCTCAAAATTCCCATTCTGCGGGGAATCAAGAACATCAGAGTTATCCGAGAGGACTGTATACTCTACACCCATAAGATTAAGCATTCTCTTAATCTCCCTGATATTGGCAACATAAGGGTCGAAGCCAGGGATGATATTTATCTTGTTATTTTTGCTCCCCTTCTTCCCATCGGTTAAATTTAAAAGAATTGCCTTGAGCATATTGTCGTAGCCGTTTATATGGGAGCCGACAAAACTCGGTGTATGGGCAAAGGGGATTGGAATATCCTTTGGTATCACGTTGAGTTCCCTTGCCTTTAAAATAAAGCTGTTCAGGTCGTCCCCTATGACCTCTGCCATACAGGATGTCGAGATGGCTATCACCTTAGGCTTGTAAATACTATAGCTGTTTTGGAGCCCTTCGATGAGATTATTCATCCCTCCAAATACAGCCGCATCCTCGGTCATGGATGTTGATACAGCAGAAAAGGGCTCACGGAAATGTCTCGATAGATTATTTCTAAAATATGCAGCACAACCCTGAGAGCCGTGGACAAATGGTAATGTCCCCTCAAATCCGGCAGCGCAGAAGATGGCACCGAGCGGTTGACATGCCTTTGGTGGATTTATGACAAGTGCCTCCCTTTTAAAATTAAGCTCTTGATATTCTTTCGTATTAACCCATTCCATTATTTCGGTGCAGCTCATATTCTTCACTCCTTCCATGGCGGGTTTATAAGCCCCCATGTCGGGCTGTTTATTGCCATATCCATATCCCTTGCAAAAATTGAAAACCCTTTCCACCCGTGATAGGGACCTGAATAATCCCATGAGTGCATCTGCCTGAAGGGAAGTCCCATCTTCTGGAAGACATACTTTTCTTTTATACCCGATGCCACTAAATCGGGCTTCAGCTTCTTCACAAGCTCCTCAAACTCATAATGGGTAACATCGTCAAAGAGAACCACACCCTCCTTTAACATCGGGTAAGTTCGTGTGTAATCATCGGAATGACCAAATTCATAGCCTGCTCCGATAATCTCCATCCCCAGATCCTCAAAAGCGCCAATAGTGTGCCTCGGTCTTAAACCGCCTACATAGAGCATTATCTTTTTACCTTCAAGTCTTGAACGGTATTTATCTATAACCTTCTGCATCTCAGACTCATGCCTCTTTATAACCTCTTCTGTCTTCTCCTTTATAGAATCATCAAACCGTTCTGCCAATTTTCTTAAAGACGCCTTTATCTTTGACGGACCGAAGAAATTTACCTCCATCCACGGGATACCATATTTCTCCTCCATGTGCCTGCAAATATAGTTCATGCTCCTGTAACAGTGGATGATATTGAGCTTCACATCGGGAGTTACCGACAGACCGTCCAGTGTCCCATCACCACTCCAGATAGAAACAACACGATAACCTATCTCCTCTAAAAGTTCCTTTACAGCCCAGGCATCTCCGCCGATATTGTAATCGCCAATGAGCGCAACATCGTAAGGGGTCTTTTCTTCAAGTTTTTTCTTCCCCAGAACATGATCCCTTATAGAGTCATTGGCAATGTGATGACCCAGTGACTGAGAAACACCTCTAAATCCTTCGCATCGGACAGGCACAATCGGGATACCCATTTCCTTTGTCATTTTCTTTGCCACCGCCTCTATATCATCACCTATAAGACCAATGGGACACTCACTTTGGATTGTTATACCCTTTGCAAGCGGAAAGAGTGTTTTTATCTCCCTTAAAATCGTCTCCAGCCTCTTATCCCCTCCATATACAATATCCCTTTCCTGAAAATCTGATGTAAAATGAAAAGGGACGAAATTGTCTACCCCTGGTTTTCCGGAGGCGAGGTTCCTCCGTGTTGCCCAGCTATAGTGTCCGCACCCTACAGGACCATGGGATAGATGAACCATATCCTTCACAGGTCCCCAGACAACCCCTTTACTCCCTGCATAAGCGCATCCCCTCGCTGTCATAACACCCGGGATGCTCTTCATATTGGATTTCACAGGGCATCCGCCTGAGGTGTCATTTGGTTTTATATGCAATGCCCTCTTCTTTCTTGTCTTCTCAGGATAGACCTTCAAAATATCGTCAATAATCTCCTGTGTCTTTGCAATTGCAACACTCATCTTAAACCTCCCTATACAAGATGCAAGATGCAAGAAGTAAGAAAAAATCTCGCCTCTTGCTTCTTGTCTCTTGCATCTTGCATCTTGTATCTCTATTTACGCTGCTGCCTCCTCCGCCACGCCAATCATATCGCTCTCCTTCTCAAGAAATCCATACTCCATGAGTAATGCCTCCAGCTCATCCATTGTAATGGGCGTCGGCACAACCATGTCTTTATTATCAACAATCGTCTTTGCAAGCTTTCTATACTCATCTGCCTGGGGATGCTCTTTTGAATACTCTATAACTGTCATCCTTCGCAGTTCCGCCCTCTGAACTACATTATCGCGCGGTATGAAATGGATCAATTTTGTTCCAAGCCTTTTTGCCAGCGCATCAATAAGCTCATACTCCCTGTCCACCTGTCTTGAATTGCATATAAGCCCTCCAAGCCTCACCCCCCCCGAGTGGGCATACTTTAATATCCCCTTTGCAATATTGTTTGCAGCATACATCGCCATCATCTCCCCTGATGTAACTATGTATATCTCCTGTGCCTTCCCCTCCCTGATAGGCATGGCGAATCCGCCGCAGACAACATCCCCCAGAACATCGTAAAAGACAAAATCCAAATCCTTTGTGTAGGCGCCATTTTCTTCAAGGAAATTTATGGCTGTAATAACACCCCTTCCTGCACAACCAACCCCTGGCTCGGGACCGCCACTCTCAGAACACTTGATGCCGCTGTATCCTGTTAAAAGCACATCCTTCAACTCCAGATCCTCCACTGTCCCCTTCTCCCTTGCCAGATCCATGACCGTTGTCTGCGCCTTACTGTGGAGTATCAGGCGGGTTGAATCCGCTTTCGGGTCGCATCCCACTATCATCACCTTCTTTCCCATCTCCGCTATGGCTGCCACCGTATTTTGCGTAGTGGTGGATTTGCCAATCCCGCCCTTCCCATAAATCGCTATCTGCCTCATAAAACCCTCCCCTTAAAAAGTGTCAAAGCATCAAAGTGTCAGAGAGTCAGAGTAAAAAAACTTTGACTCTTTGACTCTCTGACTCTCTGACTCTCTATCTTCCTTCAACATTCCCACTGCATCGGCACGGCACCGCTGACAGTGTTTAATTATTTTCATACTCTCTCCGCATACCTCCTGAACATCCTTCATCTCTATCCCGGAAGGTGGCATAACCCCCTTTTTTGCAAAATATGAACCCTCTACCGGAACCATCGGCATGATGTTGTGAATAAAGGCTCCGGCAGATTTTATAAATTTGGAAATATCTACGAGATGCTCATCGTTAATCGCCGGTATCAATACGGAATTCACCTTGACCATAATACCGTAGGAGATGAGCGCCCTTAACCCTTCAATCTGTCTTTCATGAAGGATGCGGGACGCCTCAATCCCCTTATATATTTTCCCGTTGAGTTTTATCCACCTGTATATACTCTCGCCTATTTGAGGCTCTATCATATTAATGGTAATGGTAACATGGCTGATATTTAATGCCCTTATCCTTCCGATATAATCTATTATCTTTAGTCCATTAGTGCTTAAACACAGGTCTATCCCTGAAATTTTCTCTCTGATAAGCTCAAAAGTCCTGAAGGTTTCTTCTGGATTTGCCAGCGGGTCACCGGGACCTGCTATGCCAATCACCGATAAATTTGGCATTGAATTTTTAACTGATAGAACCCTTTGAACAGCCTCTACAGGTTTCAAAATCCTGCTGGCTACTCCTGGACGGCTCTCATTTACACAGTCATATCTTCTGTTGCAGTAGTTGCACTGGATATTGCATTTAGGTGCAACCGCCACATGCATCCTTGCATAAAAATGAGAAGCCTCTTCGCTGTAACAGGGATGTGTGTTTTTTTTAAATGAGAACATCTTATTTTTCAATATAAGCAAAGGCTATGCCAGGATTTAGCCCGTAGCATTACCAGAAGGGACACAATTTTTTTAACTCTTTATTTTTAAAGGTGAAATAATTTTTATGCTCTTTACATCTTTGTAGTCGTATGTATTGAATGATGTTTAATAAAAAGGCAGGATGTCCTGTTTTAAAATTAGGCATTATAAAGAGATGATGCTATAATGTTAAGCAAAAAAAATTTCTTGACTATATCCGTATATACGAATATAGTTGTCAATATATGACAGATATAAAGGATATACTCTTTGCCTTTTCTGAGGAGATTAGATTAAGAATAATACTTCTCCTGCGTAATTCCATCCTCTGTGTCAACTGTCTTACCGAATCGCTTGCCCTGCCCCAGCCGACAATCTCAAGACACCTTGCTATTTTAAGGAGGACAGGTGTTGCAGAAATGGGCAAAGATAAACTGCACTGCTATTACACTTTAAATAAGAAAGACCCCTTTGGTTTATTAAAGAAAGGCATTACAAAGACCTTTTACA
>JACRGN010000134.1 GCA_016234205.1 Nitrospinota bacterium
CATGAATATGCCTTGAGACAGCAAACCCTATCTTTAAATCTTTATGACAGACATAACATAGTTCAGGTTCGTCATCTATCAATTGTTTGTTTTTATTGCTGGCGTGGGAATCATGACAGCTATAACAATTTCCATCTTTATAGGGAGGGTGTAAATCTTCCTCTCCCAACTCTCTTTCTGTATTAGCATGACACTTTATACAGAGGAACTCCTTCTTTTGAACAAGTATCCCTTTGATAGCTGAGCCATGTGGTCTATGACACTTTACACAATCCCCATTTTTGACTGGCGTATGGACACTTAATTTCTCAACCCACTTCTTCCCGTCACCATGACATTTATAACATAGTTCATCTGTCTTGTCAACAAGTTCATATTCAAAATCAGAGGCATGAGGGGAATGGCACATGATACATTTTCCCTCTGCAACAGGAAGATGTGACACCTGATTTTTAAAGTTGCCCTCCTTATGACAGCTATAGCATAACATTCTATCTTCAAATTTCAGCCCCTTCTCTTGTTCGGATGCATGAGGGTCGTGACAGTCGGAACAATTATTTTTAGTCAATGCCGTATGGATATATTTTTTTTGATGCTCTTTTTTTTCTTTTTCATGACAGCTATAGCACAGGTTTTTTTCAGGGCTTCTCAATCCGTTCTTATAATCTGAGGTATGCGGATTATGACAATACAGGCAGTTACCGTCTTTGACCGGGGAATGGATATGTGCCTTTTTAAAGGACTCTTTCTTATCAGAATGGCATTTATAACATAGGGCATCTCCTTCTATCTTCATACCGAGGGGTAATTTTGAATCTGAAGGATTATGACAGGAGTCGCAATTTAGCTCGGCAAAAGGCTTGTGAATATTCTCTCTTAACAGTTTTTCATTTGACGAAGAATGGGATGCATGACAGCTTGTACAATCACTATCTGCAAAAGGGTAGTCCCTATGGGCTGCTTTTAACTCTCTATTTGCATTGTGACAGCCCAGACACAATTGACTGACAGGTATTATGAGCCCATGAGAATTATCTGATGAGTGCGGATTATGGCATTTCACACATCCTTCCTCTTGAGGCTTATGAATTTTTTTCCTCATGAAATTCTCTTTATTATGACATTTAAAGCAGAGGTCATTGCCGTCTATACGCAATAATTTTTTTGACTTTGACGAATGTGGGTTATGGCAGGTTAGGCAGTTTTTCTTTTTTAAGGGGTCGTGCAGATTTTTCTTTTCAAGCCTTCCCTTATCTTTTTCATGACAGTCATAACACAGGGCAGACCCTTGCTTTTTTAAATAAAGTGCACCTATGGCACCGTGGGGAATGTGGCATCCTTCACAAAGCTTCTGTGTTACCGGAATGTGTTGACTCTCATCACTGGAAAATTTCTTATATTCTTTCTGATGGCAGTCAACACATGTCTTCTTCACAAGAGCCACTCTTGGCGGCATACAGGACACAAATAGAAACAAGAAAAAAGGGGAAAGAAGTAAGAAATAAATCTTGCCTCTTACTTCTTGTCTCTTGCTTATTATCTCTTGCTTGTTATTTTCGTGTAATTCGTTTATTCGTGTCATTCGTGTTCAAGTTTTTGTTCCACCATGCCCCTTTTTGGTTTTATATAACCTTTCATAGCAGGCCCATTTATTCTAATCTTTGAAACTGCCCTTAACTTCGCCAGATAATCAGATATAAGCTGCTCATACTTTTTTTTACTCAAGGATTCAATAATACCACCTCTCACAGATTCAAAACTCTTAAGTTTCCCATCTTCTCTCCCAATGAACTTAATAATAATAAAATCTCTATTAAAGCTAAAAGGACCATATATCCCGCCTATCTCCATCTCATTTAGCTTCTCTTTAATATCCGGAGGCAGCATATCAGCGTATAACCAACCTGTATCTTCCCCTTTTGAAACCACTGAAGTCATAGATATATCAGATGCAGTTGCATCAAAATCAGCCCCCTTTTTTAACTCGTCAACAATTCTCTCCGCATCTTTCTTTTCCTTAATTATAATTGTGCTCATTCTCACCTTTTCAGGTTCTTTAAAGAGCCCTTTGTTATCATCATAATATTTTCTGATTTCCTCATCATCTAATTTAATTGCAGCAGCAATAATCTTATTTTTAAAAATCTTATTTAAGATAGACTCTTTTGTAAGTAAAAGTGAATATCTAAAGTCTTCACTCTTCTCGTAATTTCTTCTACCAACTTCCCTGTCAAGAAGCCTCTGGTTAATCAGACTGTCTATAGCCGATTTTTTAAATCTATCCAGAATATCTCCGTCTCTTACCTCAGGTTCTGACCTCAAGCGAACCAGAACTTCATCTCTTTTAATAGTTTCCCCTTCCACAATTGCCACAATCCCTTTTCCCCCGTCAAACTCTTCATCCCTTTTGATGCCTTTTAAGATATCCTCATTGATGGAAATTTTTGCCTTTTCTCTTAATTGTGACAGGTATTCCCTGCTTCTCTCTATTTCTTTCTCATTAAAGATTGTCCTCTCTATCCTTTTTCTATCCCTATCGGAAATTTTCTCATCCGGTGTCCTTTTCTCCTCTAATTTGATTATATGAAAACCATGCACTGTATTGATTAACCCGCTGATTTCCCCTTCTTTCATTGCAAAGGCTGCATCTGCTATCTCCTTAGGCAATTCATCTCTTCTCTTAAAACCCACATCCCCCCTTTTTTTCTTTATCTCATCAGAGTCTTCAGATTCCTTCTCTACGAGATTTGAAAAGTCAGCATTTTTTTTTACTGCATCAATAATACCCTCTCCCTTCTTCCTGTCCTTTGTAAAGAAATGCCGCAACCTCACTGACTCGTAAAGGGTAATATAGCGGCTCTTTATTTCCTCATCTGTTACCTTAATCTTGCCAATAACTTCTTCTTTTTTCAGCATATATAGAGAGAGATTGAGACTGTAAAGTTTATAATCACCTGTAAACTCTGGTGTCCTGTCAAGACCTATCTTAATCGCCTCCTGAACGATAAGTTTGTCATCTATCATATCATTCAGTATCTTGTAGTAATCCACACTATCAATATCTATCTTCATCTTCTCCTTTATATCCTTTACCGTATGAAATCCCTCAAGTCTCTTTTTAAAATCGTATTCCGCTATGATATCGTCATTAACCCTTGCAATATATTTATCCCCGGAAAGATAGGATACCCCTCCGTTACAAGAAGCAAGAAACAAGAAACAATAAGCAATAGGCAATAGGCAATAAGCAATAGGCAATAGGCAAGATTCTTTTCTGTCTTCTGTCTTCTGCCTTCTGTCTTCTGATTTCTTGACTTTCATTTGATTGTATTAATCATCTCCGAGACTACTTTTTTTGTAAGGGCACTTATCGACCTGATCCGACCGAAATTAAATACAGTAACATAATCTTCACCTCTCCTTTTGTGTCTAACCATCCATACCACCTTTCCAGTTTTTATATCAATCAGCCTGACTCTGATACCAACAATCGGCGTTGTTGACCTGTCTTCCTTATCACTCCCTGAAAATTCCTCTACCACCCCTACAAAGATTGCATCAATATTCAGCCTTTCCCCCAGCCTTTTTATCTGTTCAACATCCATTACATTGACATTCTTCACCTTCTCATTAAGTAAAAACCTCTCAATATTCCCTTTTTCCTCTACGGCAAATATTCCACTCTTAAATATCACACTAATAAATATATTTGCAACAATCTCTCCTGCCCCCCGCTTTCCGCTTTCATTTACAAAGGGGAGTACTCCAACCCTCTTTATTTTAACTATTTCATTTTCTCGCTTAAGATTAGAATAGGCTACAAGGGAAGAAGAACATCCATGAAATAATAATGCCGTCGTAATCGTTGATATTAATAAAGGTGTTAACTTTTTAATCACCGCATTATTATTGGGTTTTAAATTTTTGGACTGCCTCTGCCAATCTCTCCTGAATTAATTTAAGTTCTTCAATAGGGAGATTTTCATTGGCGGATGATAGCAGCGATAGGTCGTTAGAGATAGTTTTTATATCCCTCATCTTAAAATTAAGTTTTTCAAGCATGATATTTAAACTCTCGGCAAGTTCCTTTACCTGATCACCATTCCTCAATTTAAATCTGATTGTTAGGTCACCCTCCCCAATCTTCTCCTTCATATCCCTTTCTATTCTATATAGAGGACCTGCAAAGGAATGTGGAAAGAACATGGTGATACCCAGAGCAACAATAATCCCAAGACCCCCCGATACCATAACCGCGGGCAGGAGGTAATCCAGAAAATTTCTTGCTGTGACATGAAAATGTTTAAAGGAATCTCCTATTTCACGATTTGCATAAATATAGAATACACTGGTAGTAACTATAATGCTCACAAGAACGATAACGGCAACCTTCAAAAAGAGCATAATCTGAAAACGGGTTTTAATTGAATAATTTATTTTTGAACTTCTATGTTTTTCCATATATTCTCCCCTTTATAACTATAATCTATCTATGTGGCACAAAACACAGATATCCGTTTTAAAGTCTATTCGTGCAAGATATCGTTCCTTGCTCCCATGCGGCATATGACATGTTATGCATATAATGACCTTTCCCTCCGAAGTTGGAAGATTGTCAGGTATCTTTATATTCCCCCTTGACGGCACACCAACAGGATGAGACGCACCCTGTCTATGACACCTTTCTACACAGGTGTCAATACCTACTTCCTTTATAGTCTTTAATATCACTTTACCATGTATATCCTCAGTAGAAATAATCCCTTTTATATTATTATCTGTTTTATTCACAGTATACTCAACAACGGATGTAACTTCACTTGAGGTGGCAAAGTAAATTGCCACACCGGGCATTACGCTATCTTTCTCTCTCATAATCCCCTCTTTTCGCTTTAACCTCATAACTTTCACCATTCTAAAATCAGGTTTATTATTATCTTTTTTAATATCTAAAGTCTGATTAAAATTAAATGGCTTTGAAACATCAAAGGTATAATCATCAGAAACAGTCTTATTTCCAAATAAATCACTTGATATGACCCTGAAGTGATATTTTTTTTTATTCTCAAGATTATTCAATTTTATGATGTGCTTTTTTGTATAAGCATCTGAGTTTGAATAATATTTGTAATCTCCGTCTTCTGTAGTCCCATATTCTACCTTTGAATCTGATAACTCATCAGTCTCCCATCCTATTTCTCCACTTGTAACTACTGATATATCAATACTGTTAACCTTGATATTACTGATTACAGGCGGAGTCATATCATTAGCCCAAATTTCAGAGATAGAAGAAGGTATAAATTTTAATATCTCAGATTCATTCTTTCTGCCATCCTTATCCCTTAGCATAATCTTAACCTGATAGATACTATCCTTTGATAAATTATTTAAAATAGCGATGTGTTCCTCATCATAATTTCTAAGATTGACCCTCATAGCCTTGGGGTTTTCTGAGATATTCACATCCGGGAAACTGCTTCTTTTAGAGATATGACAACCTACACAATCTCTCTGTATAAAATCAGGGTGTTTATATGGTGATTTTATTATTTCCTCATAGACCTTTTGATGACACTTTAAACACTCCAATTCGTCTCCAAAGGCAGGCATATTTAATAAAATGCCATATAATAATAAAATGCCTTTAAATTTCCTAACCATTAACTATTTTCCAAAAAGTGTTGTCAGTAACTTTTTTGACATTTCGCGGCTTAATTCAATCTCGTTTTTTTGCTCAATTCCAAATACAGACCTCATTAAGCTGCTGCCTCTTTCAGAATGGAAACCCCGCCACAGTGTTATCCCTGAATTAGACTCGACCAGCCGAAGAGATAGGGAAACGACGGCATATTGTGCCCCCCCTCCTCTACCCTGACCATAGGTGTCCACCGAACCAATAAAAAGCGCCTGCACACCTAACTTCTCAGAAATTCTCTTGATGCTCTCAATGTCCAATGCCACAAGTTCCCCCTCTCTAAACCCCATTTCTCTAAAAACATCAGCTACTGCCTTATTAACCTCTCCCTCCTCTGCCACTTCAAATACCCCGCTTTCAAGTATATCCATTACAATAATGCTCTTAAGTTTCTCGCCGGCATATTTGTCATCCGTCAGATTATTTAGCGGGAGCACTGCAACCTTTTTAATATACTGAAAGTTTACATTAGCTCTGATATATTGTTTAGGAGCCGTGCCGCATCCA
>JACRGN010000131.1 GCA_016234205.1 Nitrospinota bacterium
AGTTATCAAAACAGGCAGATTGACTTCCACTTCCTGATGCCCCCCCTCTACAACGCGGCGGGCTTTCAAAGTCGTGCCTGTGATGGAGAGTTGTTCGCAATAGGTTATTTGCGGCAAGCCAAGTCTTTCCGCAATCTGCGGGCCAACCTGTGCTGTATCACCGTCAGTGGTTTGTAGTCCGGTTAGGATAATATCAAAATCACCAAGATAATGAACTACCTTGTGAAGGGCATATGCCGTTGCAAGCGTATCGCTTGCAGCGAGCCTTTTGTCAGTGAGTAGTATGCCATAATCGGCGACATGTTCAAACGTCTCTATAAGAACTTCCACTGCAGGCGGAGGTCCCATAGTCACACAGGTTACTTCCGCACCTGCGCTTCTTTTGATTTCTATGGCTTTTTGAATGGCATAGCGGTCAAAGGGATTGAGCATCCTCCTAGCCTGTGCCCGATTTATTGTGCCGTCCGGATTAACCCCCGCCTTTGAACTGGTATCAGGCACCTGTTTGATGAAGACGATAATCTTAAGCAGAGTAACTCCTTCCATTATAAGGTTATTATTTTCTCATTTTCTATTGCAAATTGAAAGTAATATTTTCTTATGAATTATAAAATCAGGTCTTTTTTTCTCCATCCTTCTATTATACAGATTTCCTTACTCATCTAAAACTTCTTTTTCCCCTTATTTTATGCTATTCTATGATTAATTTAAATATGCATAAGTTTGACCCAAAGAAGATTGAGATGCTTTTGAGTGAGGACAGGAAAAAGGAGATTGACCCGATAGGGTATTTAAAGGAAAAGGGTCTTAAGGAGGGGATGGTCTTTGCTGATATTGGCTGCGGGCCTGGTTTTTTTGTATTCCCTGCATCTGAGATAGTGGGTAAGACTGGAAAGGTTTATGCCCTTGATACACAGCAGGAGATGTTAGATGAATTAAAGAAGCGGAAGCCGTCAAAGAATGTTATTATCTTAAAATCAGAGGAGACTAAATTGCCTGTTGATAGTGCTACTGTTGATATTGCCATTATGGTTTTTGTGATGCATGAGGTATATCATCCTATAGATTTTCTAAAAGAGGTAAAAAGAATTCTAAAGCCATCGGGAAAACTTATTGTTATTGACTGGGAAAAGAAGGTAGAAGAGAATGGTCCACCATTTGAAGAAAGGATGCCAAGGGAGAAGGCAAAAGAACTTTTTCATCAGACAGGGTTTAAAGGAATAAAGACCAATAGTCTCAATACTTCGCATTACGAGATTGTGGGGAAAAGGTGAATTTTTAAATGGACTATGTAATAGATTGTGAGAAGGTTTCAAAATCGTATGGGAACATATCAGCACTCAGGGATGTAAGTCTTAAGATTGAGAAGGGGAGTTTTCTTGCCATATTTGGGCCAAATGGTGCAGGGAAGACTACACTACTAAAAATATTGTCCAACCTTGTTAAGCCTACCTCCGGGGTAGTAAAGATTAACGGTATGTCCCTCCATGATGAAGATGGTGAAATAAGAAAGAATATCGGTGTTGTCTCTCATAATTCATTTCTTTATAACAACCTCACCCCTTATGAAAATCTTGAGTTTTATGGAAAGATGTATGATGTCCCCAATTTGGAAAAGAGGATAGCTGATGTTATAGATGAGGTGGGGCTTACAGCGAGGATGCATGACCCTGTAAGGACATTCTCAAGGGGTATGATGCAGAGGCTTTCTATAGCCCGTGTCCTCATGCCCGACCCTTCTATTATATACCTTGATGAGCCTTACACCGGACTTGACCAGCATGCTGCTATGAAATTGAGGGATATTTTAAAGAATTTAAAGAAAGGGGACAGGACGATAATAATGATTACCCATAACATTGAGAGAGGGTTAGAAGTATGCACCCATGTAGCAATTCAGGTTATGGGAAAAATTGCATATATGGAAGAGATTGAGAAGGTTGACAGGGATAACTTTGAATCAAAATATTTTAATACGGTAGGGGAAGGGCATTACTAAAGATACAAGTTGCAAGATGCAAGTTGCAAGAAGATAAAAACTTGTAACATGAAACTTGCAACTTGAAACTCGAAGATATGAACTACCTAAACAAAGTTTGGGCGATTGTGTGGAAGGATATAAGGGCTGAGATAAGGACAAAGGAAATATTCTCCTCAATGTTTATCTTTTCATTATTAGTCCTTGTCATATTTAATTTTTCTATTGACCTGCTGGAGGTAAACCCCCTTGATATTGCTCAGGGGGTATTATGGATAGCCTTTACATTCTCAGGGATACTCGGACTCAACCGCTCTTTTCTGTTTGAAAAGGAAAATGACTGCCTTCAGG
Source organism: Nitrospinota bacterium (assembly GCA_016234205.1). Lineage (GTDB taxonomy): Bacteria > Nitrospinota > Nitrospinia > UBA9942 > UBA9942 > UBA9942. The sequence continues at coordinate 2,330 of JACRGN010000131.1, forward strand.
GATTGATGCTGACCCCTATAGACAGGAGTGCAATATACTTAGGCAAGATGCTCGGAAATCTTATATTTATGTTAATAATGGAGGCTATTGCAGTTCCTATTTTTGTAGTGCTGTTTAATATAGGTATATACGATAAAATTATCAGTCTGGCAATTGTGATATTTTTAGGGACGCTGGGTTTCGTAACGGTTGGAACACTATTTTCAGCAATGTCTGTGAATATAAAGGCAAGGGAGGTAATGCTTCCTATACTGCTTTTTCCCATAGTGGTGCCTGTTATAATTGCTTCTGTAAAATCAACCGGGGCAATTTTAACAGGAAAGCCTTTTGATGATATAATATCATGGCTTAAGTTAATTGCCGTTTTTGATGTGGTTTTTTTAGTTGTATCATTCTTATCTTTTGAATATATTATTGAAGAGTGAAAGGAGAGTAATGAAAAACTTTGTTTATCTTTTAGCAGTAAATCTGATAATCTGGGTTGCAATATTTGGATATGTTTACAGTCTTTCAAGGAGAAATAAGGAGATTGATAGGGAGTTAAAGGCACTTAAAGAACAACTAAAAAAGTGAAAAAATTATACAGAAATGTCATTCCGAGCGAGTGAGCCTTCAGCCCTGAGCGAAGCGAAGGGGAGGAATCGAGTTCCTTCGCTACGCTCAGGACAAGCTTCGGGCTTTGCCCTCAGAATGACAGCGAGGTAGTTAATGATTTTTAAATGGCTTACTTTTATTGTAGTTAATGCTGCACTGATTTTTATCTTTATGATAGCCCCAATTGAAAGGCAGGAGGGGATTGTGCAGAAGATTATGTATTTTCATATACCATCTGCATGGGTTGCGTTCTTCGCCTTTTTTGTTGTATTTGTTGCAAGTATTCTTTATCTTTGGAAAAAGGAGAGGGAATGGGATATTATTGCACATTCTGCTGCAGAGGTTGGTATCATCTTTTGCTCCCTCGTCTTAATAACAGGCCCTATATGGGCTAAGCCTATATGGGGGGTCTGGTGGACATGGGATGCAAGGCTTACCCTGACGCTGGTATTATGGCTGATTTATGTGGCATATCTAATGCTGAGATTTCACGCATCTGAAGGGTCTCAGAGGGCGAGGTTTGCTGCTGTCCTTGGAATCGTAGGGTTTCTTGATGTGCCGATTGTCCATTTCTCAGTCCTCTGGTGGAGAACAATACATCCAAAGCCAAAGGTTTTGAGCATGGAATCTCCAGGCTCAGGATTGGAATCAGTAATGCTTATTACACTCATTATGTCCCTGATTGCATTCACCCTGATTTTTTTCCTTTTATTAGGGCAGAGGATTTCGCTGGAAAAGATGAGGGATGAACTGAATGAAATAAAAAGAAGAACATTTCATAGTTCATAAAAATCATCGGTTATAAGCTGATTATGTTATGAGGAATGCAAAAGAGATTTTTGAAGAATATATCTCAAAAAAGAAACTCAAATTTACCTCTCAGAGGAATATCATACTTGACACATTTTTAAAGGAAGAGGGACATATAAGCACAGAAGAGTTGTATGAAAAGGTTGCACAAAAATCTCCATCCATAGGTATTGCAACTGTTTACAGGACATTAAAACTTCTTACAGAGTGTGGTCTTGCCTATGAAAGGCAGTTTGGTGACGGGCAGTCAAGATACGAGCATAGCCATGAGCATATCCACCACGACCATCTTATATGCACGGGGTGCGGAAAGATTGTTGAATTTGAGAATGCTGATATTGAAAAACTGCAGAATGAGATGGCGCAGAAGAACAAATTTAAGGTATATGCACATAAATTGGAACTCTATGGACTCTGTAATGACTGTATAAAATGAAAAAAAACACCGTAAGAATATCCTCTGCTATTCCTTCCAATTTTATTTTTTTTTGCCTCCTCTCAATTCTAATTTTTATTTCAGTTTATTTTAACTCTGCTCAGGCAGAAGAGTATATACAAGTTCCTGCGGCTGCCGATTTAAGAACTGAATTCAGTGACGGCGTATATTCTGTTGAGGAACTGGTAAAACTGGCAAAATCAAAGGGGATAGAAATACTGATTATTAATGACCATGACAGATATTCGCTTGAATACGGTTTTTGGCCCCTTGAGAAGATTTTAAAGAAAAAGGTAGAGGAATCATCTCTATTAAAGAATGGTGCAAAGAATTATTTGGACGAGATAGACAGGGTAGGGAAGAAATATCCTGATATGCTCATCATCCCGGGTATAGAAAGTGCCCCGTTTTATTACTGGACAGGCAGTATATTCTCTAATAATCTTACAGCCCATAAATGGGAGAATCATATTGGGATTGTGGGATTGGAAAGCCCCAAAGATATAGAAGGGCTTCCTACACTTAACAGTAATTTTTCTATTAATTATTATAAAAAATATATTTACAACACTGCATTTTTCACGCTTTCATTAATATTAAGTATCCTGTTAATCAGATGGGAGGGTGTCTATAGATATACAGGTTTAGTTATATGTTTATTCAGTCTGCTTTTCATTATAAATTTTCATCCACTGCGGAGTTCACCCTTTGACCAGTATCATGGGGATAAGGGGGTTCTGCCGTGGCAGGAGACTATTGACTATGTAAATAATAGGGGAGGCATGACATTCTGGCATCACCTTGAATCGGCGTCTGGTATTGGCAAAAAGGGACCTATATCCATTAATACGCCGCCTCATCCGGAAGATTTAATAAAGACACACGATTATACAGGCTTTCAGGCTATCTATGAAGATACCATTCATGTTACCGAGCCGGGCAAGGAATGGGATATGGTGTTAAGTCAGTATTGTGCAGGTAACAGGGATATGCCTGCCTGGGGAATTGGTGGTCTTGATTATCATGGCGAAGGGGAGTCGGGGATAAAGTTGCAGGATGTAAAGACAATATTTCTTTTGCCTTTGAAAAAGACCTCCTCTTCATCCCCTCCTTCAGAAGGAGGGGAAAAAGGGGTGGTAGAAAAGACAAAGGCTGCTGTATATGAGGCATTGATAAATGGAAAGGTCTATCCTGTCAGACAGGGTGAGGATTACAGATTGGTTTTAGATGAATTTTCCATCTCTGGCACTTCCGGGGTAAAGGCTGTCTCTGGAGATGAGATAGAGGTTCAGGGGAGTCCTAATATTAATATTAAGGTGTCTGCAATCCCCCCCCTACCCCCATTTGATAAAGGGGAGATAAAGGGGGAATTGGTGGAGATTCAATTAATTCGTAACGGTGAAATGATAAATAAGTTTGAAGGTGAGACACCGTTAGAAATAAGTTTTAATGATGAACATCTGCTTGACTCAGAACAGGGCAAGTTTAAATCAGGAGATAAGATATATTACAGATTAAATATATATGGAAAGAGACCTAACTATATTATCTCAAATCCTATATTTGTAAAGCTTCTGCCGGGAGAGATTAAAGAACAGCCTGAACCAACACCCGAAATAGCTGAACCCTCGCCTGCTCCAGAGGAGATAATAAAAGTTGAATATATAATAGTTGAAAAATATTCTGCAATAAGAAATGGGCCGGGGGTAGAATATATAAAAATTGGAAGGGTTGATAAGGGAGAGAGCTTAGAGCTGCTGCATATTGAAGAGAAATTTTATAAAAATAAACCGTGGTATAAGGTGAGGTATAAGGATACAGAGGGCTTTATATGGGGAGGACTGGCAAAAAAAGAATAAAATGATAGCAGCGATACATCAGCCCCAGTTCATACCATGGCTCGGTTATTTTGACAAGATTGACCAATCGGATGTATTTATATTTCTTGATAGTGTCCAGTATAAAAAAAATGAATATCAGAATAGAAACAGGATAAAGACGGTTGATGGCTGGCAGTGGTTTACAGTGCCTGTCCTTTATAAGTTTCCTCAGAAGATTAATGAAGTAAGAATTAATAATAAGATAGACTGGAAAAAGAAACACCTTCATACTTTAATTACAAATTATTCAAAGTCAAAGTATTTTGAAAAATATATTTTGTATTTTAAGGAATTATATTCAAAGGAATGGGAATTTATTTCCGATATTAATATAGAGGTAACAAGACAGCTTGCTGAATTTTTAGGTATTAAAAATAAGTTTTTGGTTGCCTCA
>JACRGN010000133.1 GCA_016234205.1 Nitrospinota bacterium
AGGCTGGATGACATGGTGATGGTTCCATGCAATGTAGGGGATTTGGGGAGGATTGCTGCCCAGGCGGCAAAACAGGTAATTCTTCAAAAAGTCAGGGATGCTGAGAAAGAGACAGTATTTGATGGTTATAAGGATAAAAGGGGGAATGTAATAAGCGCGACTGTTACGAGAGAAGACAGGGGCGATATAATTGTAGATATCGGAAAGACAGAGGGTATTATTTATAAAAGGGAGCAGTCTTTCAGGGAGAGTTTCAAGAGGGGTGACAGAATAATGGCTTATGTCATAGATGTTAAGAAGAATGCAAGGGGTCCTCAGATTATTCTATCAAGAACCCACCCCGGGCTGCTTATTAAACTCTTTGAGATGGAGGTCCCTGAGATAGCTGAGGGCATTGTAGAAATAAAGGGCGCTGCAAGGGATCCAAGCGGCAGGTCAAAGATATCTGTATTTTCCAATAAAAAGGATGTTGATGCTGTCGGGGCATGTGTGGGGATGAGGGGTATTCGTGTCCAGTCAATAGTTCAGGAGCTTAAGGGTGAAAAGATAGATATAATTGAATGGTCTGATGACCCTGCGACCTATATAAAGAATGCCCTTAGCCCTGCAAAGGTTTCAAGTGTTAATGTAAATGCGGCTGATAAATCCGTAGAGGTTATTGTCGCTGATGACCAGTTATCACTGGCTATAGGAAGGAAGGGGCAGAATGTAAAATTGGCTGTAAAACTTTTACATTGGAAGATAGATATAAAGAGTGAGAGCGAATATAAAAGTGAAAGTGCAAGTGTAAGTGAAAGTGAAGATGAAAGTGAGAATACAGGTGTGATTGAAGGTGTAAGTAAAGGTGAATAGTGATTACTTAATCACTTGCACTCACACTTACACTTTCACTATTTAGGGGGGTGGTTTCTCTGTCAAATATAAGGGTATATGAATTAGCAAATCAGCTTGGCATAACGAGTAAGGAATTATTAGAGCTGCTCAAAAAGAAGGGGATAATTGTAAAATCTCACTCAAGCTCTGTTGATGAAGAGACTGCCGTTCTTATAAAGGAGATTTTTACATCCCCAAAAAAGCCGGCAATAGTAGAGAAAAAACCAAAAGAGCCTCATCCCCCGGTTAAAAAAGAGGAACCGAAGGTAGAGGTTAAACCAACTCCCAAAACAAAACCAGTAGAAAAACCAGCAGAAAAACCAATAGAAAAACCGGTAGAAAAGCCAAAGGTGGTAGAGGTCGCTAAAGCGGTTGAACCTGAGGAAAAGGGGAAGGTCTTGATCGGTGAGGCTATAACGGTAAAAGAACTCTCTGAAAAAATGGATGTGCCATCCACTGATGTTATAAAGAAGTTGATGGAGATTGGCGTAATGTCCACAATAAATCAGGTTATAGACCCGGAGGCTGCGCTATCTGTAGCGAAGAAGTTCGGTATTGATGCTGAGATTATAGGTTTAGAGAAAGAGGAGATAACTGCTGAGGAAAAAGAAATTGAAGCAGAAGGGCTGGTTCCACGAACACCTGTAGTTACAATAATGGGTCATGTTGACCATGGCAAGACATCCCTGCTTGATGCCATAAGGCAGACGAATGTGGCTGCAAAGGAATCAGGGGGTATAACACAGCATATTGGTGCTTATGAGGTGGAGGTTAAAAAGGGAAGGATAGTATTCCTTGATACACCCGGTCATGAGGCATTTACTGCCATGAGGGCAAGGGGGGCTCAGGTTACAGATATTGTAGTCCTTGTTGTTGCGGCAGATGATGGGGTCATGCCTCAGACCATTGAGGCAATAAATCATGCAGAGGCAGCAGGTGTTCCAATGATAGTGGCTATTAATAAGATTGATAAGCCCGGTGCAAATCCTGACAAGATTAAGCAGGACCTTGCAAAGGTAAATCCACATCTCCTTCCCGAGGAGTGGGGCGGAAAGACAATATATGTAAGTGTTTCCGCAAAAAAGAAGACGGGGATTGAAGACCTTTTAGAGATGATACTCCTGCAGGCTGAAATTATGGAGCTTAAGGCAAATCCTTTAAAGGCGGCAAAAGGGGTTGTCGTTGAATCTAAATTAGACAAAGGGAGAGGACCAGTTGCTACAGTTCTTATACAAAAAGGGACTCTTAGGGCTGGTGACCCTATTATAGCAGGTCTTCATTTTGGAAAAGTAAGGGCAATGATCAATGACCTGGGAATGAAAGTTAAGGAGGCGGGACCATCAACACCTGTGGAAGTTTTGGGGCTGTCGGGCGTTCCTCAGGCGGGAGATTCATTCCTGGTTGCCTCCGATGAGAGAAAGGCGAGGCAGATTGCATTATTAAGAACACAGAAGCAGAGGGAGGAAGGACTTGGAACAAGGACGAGGGTAACGCTTGAGGACATATATAAACAGATAAATGAGGGAGTGGTAAGGGAGCTTAATCTTGTTATCAAGGCGGATGTCCACGGCTCTATTCAGGCACTTACTGATTCATTTGAAAAGCTTGGAACTAAGGATGTGAAAATAAGGGTGATTCATGGTGCTGTAGGCGGAATTACAGAAACAGATGTGATGCTTGCTGCTGCGTCAAATGCGGTAATAATTGGATTCAATGTAAGGCCAACCGATAAGGCATCTGAATTGGTCGCAAAAGAGCAGGTGGAATTAAAATTGTATACTGTAATTTATAATGCAATTGCAGATGTGAAGGCTGGATTGGAAGGCTTATTAGAGCCGACAGTTGTAGAAAAAGTTATGGGGAAGGCTGAGGTAAGACAAATATTCAGTATTCCTAAGATGGGAGTTATAGCAGGCTGTTTTGTATTGGACGGGATAATACAGAGGAATACCGATGCGAAATTGATAAGGGATAGTGTAATTGTATATCAGGGGAAGATAGGGTCTCTTAGGAGATTTAAAGATGATGTGAAAGAGGTTCAGGCAGGATATGAGTGCGGAATAGGGATAGAGAAGTTTCAGGATATAAAAGTAGGCGATATTATTGAGCCATTCTCTTTAGAAAAGATTGCAAAAAAACTGTGATATTAGTGATTAGTGTCAGTGCCAGTGTCAGTAAAATAATTTGATGCAAACACTAGCACTAATCACTGACACTGTTTATGGTGATTGGTGTTTGTAAGATAGAGCTTTTTCTTCACGGGAACGATTCCCTTAAAGGAAAGAGACAGGTGTTGAAAAGTATTAAGGACAGGGTGAAGAATAATTTTAATGTTTCTATTGCAGAGGTGGATGACAACGATAAATGGCAGATTGCAAAGATAGGGGTTGCCGCTGTAAGTAATGAAAAAGGGCATGTAAACAGTATGCTCAATAGGGTGGTAGAATTTATTGATAAAATGCACCTTGCGGAGATGATTGGTTACAATATAGAAATATATTAATTACAAATTACGAATTAGGAATTACGAATTAGGAATTAAAATTCGTAATTCGTAATTCAAAATTCATAATTATTGAGTGATGCAATTTAAGAGATCTGATAGAGTAAAAGAGGTAATGCGGGAGGAAATCTCTCAGATGCTTATGGGTGAGATAAAGGACCCGCGGATAGGTTTTGCTACACTTACACGGGTTGAGCTTTCGGATGACCTCAGGAATGCCAAGATATTTGTAAGTGTTATGGGGAGTGAAGATGAAAAGAAAAAAACAATTAAAGGACTGGAAAGTGCTTCTGGTTTCATAAGAAGTGAGCTGAGAAAAAGAATGAGACTGAAGTTTATACCAGAGATTATTTTTAGACTTGATACTTCAATTGAGCATGGAGAGAAGATAGCGAGGATACTGGAAGAACTGAAAAGTGAGAAGATTCAGAAAGATAGTAAGAAGTATGAAGTATGAAGTAAAAAGTAAGAAGTAAGAAGTAAAAAAATAAAACTTCCTACTTCTTACTTCCTACTGTATTTTATGGATGGTATTCTGAATATCAATAAACCGAAGGGGATGACATCGCATGATGTTGTTTCTGCGGTGAGGAGAATTATAGGAGAAAAGAGGGTAGGGCATACAGGCACTTTGGACCCGATAGCCACAGGCGTTCTTCTCATGTGTATTGGAAAGGCTACAAGTATTGCAAGCCTCCTCACCAAATGCAAGAAGACCTATGTTGCAGATATGGGATTGGGGAAAAAGACAGATACTCAGGATATAACAGGCTCTGTGATTGCTTCATGCAGTAATTGTTCAATTGATAAAGAAAAGATTACGAAGGCATTTTTGAAATTCACAGGAGATATTGAACAGGTGCCGCCGATGTATTCTGCATTAAAGCATAAAGGGGAGAGGCTTTATAAATTGGCAAGGAGAGGGATTGTAGTAGAGCGAAAGGCAAGAAGGGTGCACATATATAATATGAAGTTTATAACTGCAGATGATAAACTTATAAGATTTGAAGTGGAATCATCTCCGGGGACATATATAAGGACACTCTGTGAGCAGATAGGTGAAGAACTGGGATGTAATGGGCACCTCGTTGAATTACAGAGGACAGGCATAGGAGACTTTAAGCTGACTGATTCTGTTTCCCTTGAGGATTTAGATGTGTTATATAAAGATGGAAGACTTAATGATGTATTGATTCCTTTGAATAAAATACATTAAATACTTTACAAGGTAAGTCTGTTGTGTTATAAAAAAATATGACAATTAGCATGGCTTTTTAGGGAGGGTAGATGGCATTAGAAAAAGAGGCTAAAAATAAATTAATAGGGAAGTTCAGGCTTCATGAAAAGGATACTGGTTCGTCTGAGGTTCAGATTGCTATCTTGAGTGAAAAGATTAACTATCTGACTGAACATTTTAAGGTTCATAAGAAGGACCATCACTCAAGAAGGGGGCTCTTAAAATTCGTTAGTCAGAGAAGAAGGCTGCTTGATTATATCAAGACAAAGGATATTGAGAGATATAAAAAGGTTATAGACGCCCTCGGAATCAGAAAATAGTTATTAGTGTCAGTGATGAGTGTCAGTGTCAGTGATAGTTTGCTTTTGACTGACACTGTTTACTGAAACTGACACTGCTTTATTAAGGAGGATATATTGGGTTTTCAGCAAGTAGAGATGAGTATAAACGGCAACAGGCTCTCAATTGAAACAGGAGAGGTTGCCAGACAGGCGAATGGTTCTGTATTGGTTAAATATGGCGATACGGTTGTAATTGCAACAGCAGTAGCATCTAAAGACCCTCGTGAAGGGGCTGATTTTATGCCGTTAACAGTAGATTACAGAGAAAAGTTTTATGCCGCAGGGAAGATACCTGGCGGATTTTTTAAAAGAGAGGGAAAGCCATCTGAGAGAGAGGTTCTTGCCTCAAGGCTTATAGACAGGCCGTTGCGTCCTCTTTTCCCTGAAGGTTTCACACATGAAGTGCAGGTGATATGCCTTGTCCTCTCTGCCGACCAGAAATATGACCCTGACATCTTATCTATAATAGGTGCATCTGCGGCGTTATCTGTTTCAGATATACCATTACTCAACCCTGTCGGGGCGGTAAGGGTTGGAAGGATTGATGGGAAGTTCATATTAAATCCCTCCTATGAAGAGATTGGGAAGAGTGATATTAATATAGTCATTGCCGGGACAAGGGAATCTATAATGATGGTTGAGGGTGGGGCAAAGGAGGTTTCTGAGAATGTAATCGTTGATGCCCTTGCCGTTGGTCATGAAGAGATTAAAAAGATCGTCGGCATTCAATTAGAGTTAAGTAAAAATGTAGCTAATGAAAAGATTAAATATCATGAAGCCTCACATGGGAAATATGATACCTTTAGTAAGGTAAAGGAATTTGCAGGCAGAAGGCTTGAAGATGCAGTAGTAATAAAGGAAAAGCAGGGGAGACAAACAAGGATAGATGAAATACTGAAAGATACGATTGAAAAATTAAAGGGAAGTGAAGAGAACAAGGAACTGGAAAATGAAATAAAGAAGGCATTTGAAAATTTAGAAAGTGAGACAGTCAGAAGGCTTATACTTGAGAAGGGAATCAGGGCTGACGGGAGGGGTTTAAAAGACATAAGGCCTATTAATATAAAGATAGGTGTATTGCCAAGGACACACGGTTCTGCACTTTTTACACGCGGTGAAACTCAAGCCCTTGTAGTTACAACCCTCGGGACATCAATTGATGAGCAGAGGCTTGATAATTTAGAGGGTAAGAAAACAAAAAAGTTTATGCTTCATTACAACTTCCCTTCATTTTCTGTAGGGGAGGTAAAATTCATGGGTGGCCCTGGAAGAAGAGAGATAGGACATGGTGCATTGGCTGAAAGGGCAGTCCTTCAGGTGTTGCCGTCAGAAGATGAATTTCCATATACAATCAGGATTGTCTCGGATATCTTAGAGTCTAATGGTTCATCATCAATGGCTACCGTATGCGGTGCCTCACTTGCATTGATGGATGCCGGTGTCCCCATTAAATCACCTGTGGCAGGTATAGCCATGGGACTCATAAAAGAGGGTGACAGAGTTGGTATACTCTCCGATATACTTGGAATGGAAGACCATCTCGGCGATATGGATTTTAAAGTAGCCGGAACCTCTGCTGGAATTACTGCCATACAGATGGATATAAAGATGACAGGAGTTACAAAGGAGATTATGGAGGCAGCGTTGGAGCAGGCAAAAGAGGGGAGGCTTCATGTCTTAAGAGAGATGGAAAAGGTCATATCACAGCCTAAATCAAACCTGTCAGCCTATGCCCCGAGGATTACTATAATACAGATAAAGAGCGATAAGGTCAGGGATGTTATCGGGCCCGGGGGAAAGGTTATAAGGGGTATTGTTGAGCAGACTGGCGTTAACATTGATATTAAGGATGATGGAACAATATCCATAGCCTCTCCTGATGAAAATGCCGCTAAAAAAGCGATAGACATAATCAAGGAATTAACACAGGAGGCAGAGGTTGGAAAGATATACATGGGAAAGGTCAGGAAGATTATGGATTTCGGTGCCTTTGTTGAGATACTCCCAGGAACAGACGGGCTTGTCCATATATCCCAGCTGGCAGACCGCCGTGTAACCAATGTTTACGATGAGGTAAAAGAGGGGGAAGAGATTCTGGTTAAGGTATTGGAGATAGACAGGCAGGGGAAGATAAGGCTCAGCAGGAAAGATGCGCTGCGAGAGGGGGATGGTGGAGAAAAGGATTACGGAAGGGCTGTATCAGAAGGTAGTTCTACATAATGGCATAAGGATTGTCACAGAGAAGATACCGTATTTAAGATCGGTTTCAATTGGTATTTGGATAAACAGCGGTTCAAGGGATGAGGAAGATAAAAACAGCGGAATCTCGCACTTCCTTGAACATCTTGCTTTTAAAGGTACAGAGAAGAGAAGTGCCAGGCAGATAGCCTTTGAGATGGACTCCATCGGCGGACAGATAGATGCCTTTACAAGCAGGGAATATACATGCTATTCAGCAAAGGTTCTGGATGAACACCTGCCGGTTGCCATTGACCTCCTTTCAGATATACTCTTAAATTCTACCCTTAAACCTGCAGATATAGATAAGGAACGACAGGTAATATTAGAAGAGGTCAAGTTTGTAGAGGATAACCCCGCAGATTATATATATGACCTCCTCTATCAGAGTGTATGGTCATCCCATCCCCTTGGACGCTCCATCCTTGGAAACCCTGAATCAATAGAGAGGATTGATAGAAATAAACTGGTTAATCACCTTGATAATCATTACATCCCAAAAAATATTATAATTGCAGTTGCCGGAAATATTAATGAGGATAGATTAAAGGAACTCCTTGAAAAGGCATTTGGCAGTTTGAACAAGAATGCTTCATCAAGCAGAGAAGCACCTCCTGAAATAAAAAGAAATTTTATCATTAAGGAAAGGGAATTGGAGCAGGTGCATTTCTGCCTCGGGACAAAGGGGCTTAGAAGCGCCGATGATAACAGGTTTGAAGGGTATCTGTTAAATACAATACTCGGCGGAAGCATGAGCTCAAGGCTTTTTCAGAAGATAAGGGAGGATTATGGACTGGCTTATTCCATACACTCCTTTATATCACCCTATGCCGATACAGGGCTCCTTGGAATATATGCTGGGACCAGCGCTGAATTTTTTGAAAAGGTCTTAAAGATGTCATTGGAGGAATTTAAACTTTTAATGACTGTTAAAGTTTCCGGTGATGAATTGAAAAAGGCAAAAGAGCAGTTAAAAGGGAATCTGATGCTCTCCCTTGAAAGCTCCAGCAGCAGGATGAATCA
>JACRGN010000132.1 GCA_016234205.1 Nitrospinota bacterium
ATTGGCCTGTTTGTAAGGGTATGCGGGCAGATAGGGGATAGTATGAGGGCATTCATTGTAGGATAGACTATAGGTCCTCCTGCAGCCAGTGAATATGCAGTAGAGCCTGTTGGTGTAGAGATGATAAGCCCGTCAGACCTGTAGGTTGTAACATATAAGCCGTTTATCTTTATCTCTAAATCTACAATCCTTGCAATAGCGCCTCTATTTATTACCACATCATTAAAGGCGCAGTAATTTGCGGCTATCTTGCCTTCCCTATATATACAGGCATTAAGCATTATCCTGTCTTCTACTGTAAAATCCCCAGAAATAATTTTTTCCAGTGCAGGGTAGAGTTCTCCAATTGTAATCTCGGTTAGGAATCCAAGGACACCTAAATTTACACCTAATATAGGTACATTATTTTCTTCTATAAGCCTGGCAACAGAAAGAAGAGTGCCGTCACCGCCAAGGACAATTATAAGTTCAGCCTCAGATGGTATATCAGCCCTTTTATATTGAGATTTTTCACCAATGATTCCTGATGTCTCCTTATCCAGATAAATCTCAATATCCCTGTCTTTGAGCCATTTAATAAGGGCTCTTAATGATTCTCCTGCCTTGCTATGCTGTGTTTTAGCAATAACACCTATTTTTTTAATCATGTATTAACCTCTCAAGTATTTTTTCTATACATACATCAACAGGTTCAGTGGTGTCAACAATTATGTGAGAATCCCTATCCCCTGAAACAAGTTCAGGGTCATCTATGACATCAAAGTCTATTTTTTGTTTATCATATATTTCCAATCTCCCATCGGATGTTGCTCTTTTACTCTTCAACCGATAATTTAACCTCTTTTTTATTTCTTCATCTTTACAGATTGTTTCTATAATAAAAAATCTTATCCCCATTTCTACTGCCAAACCTAAAATCAATTTTCTTTGGCTCTTTTTTTTTAAAGAGGCGTCAATGATTACAGATGAGCCTTTCATTAAAATATTATATGCCCTTTTTATTATCTCTGTATAGGTTTTATCTGTCCACTCTTTTGAGTATATTCCCTTTTCAAAGTCTTCATATTTGTGTTCTGCAGGAGAGATGCCAGAGAGTTCTTTTCTCACTATATCAGAAGATATAATAGGTATATCCAATTTTTTAGATAGAAGTCCCGACAGTGTGCTCTTTCCTGTCCCTATAAGCCCGGCAAAGGCAATAAGAATTGGTTTGTCCTTCATACAAGGAAATTATAAAATATTTTGCCACAGATTTTCACTGACTCATTGAAAAAGGTTTAAACAGGTTAAACGGCTTAAACGGTTTAAAAAGTCTGTGTAAGTCTGTGGCTAATTCTTTTGTGTTCTGGCATAGGAGGCAGCCAATTTAAAATGTCCTCTGGCTGAATTAAGGCTCTTCTCTTTTTCTTTCGGCTGAATGTTGGGGTCATTAAGCTGAAAACTTTCAACCTTCCCTCTTACATAAGCCCTGTAACATTTATAAAAATTTATGATTTTATATATAGCTGTATCCCCTGAAATCTCTATATATGAATCTACAAAATATCTTGAGAGGGGAGCTTCGCCGAGAAAATCGAGGTCCATGGCAAGGAATGCCGCCTCTGATGCTACATCGCCATATCTGAACCTGTCATTAAATTCAATACAGTCAAATATATATATTTTGTCAGAGATGCAGATATGCTCGGTCCTTAAATCGCCATGACAGTCCTTTATTTTATTTTCAGAAACTCTTTTTTTTAAAAGAGGTTTATTATTATCAATAAATTTATATGAGAAATCCTTTATGAGATTATACTCATCTTGTGTCAGGCTGATTCCGATAAATTTATCTGTCTGGAGAAAGTTTTCATTTACATTCTTGAGTATAATTTCAATATCTCCAAACTTAGATATGTCACTATTGACATCTGCAGATTGGTGAAATGCTGCAATTTTATTGGCTATCTTTTTGATTATAGCCCTATCAATTTTTTTATCAAATATCATTCTATCCATCATCATATCAGGAGGGAGACGCCTCATCTTGATTGCATATTCTTCTATCTCCCCTTTTCCATCTAAGGAAAGAATAGATTTGTCTGAGACAATCTCAGAGACTCCCAGATATATTTCAGGTGAAAGGCGGCTGTTTAATTTTATCTCCTGGCCACAATAAAATTTTCTCTTTTCAAGTATAGAATAATCAAGAAAGCCAAAATTTACAGGTTTCTTCACCTTATACACATATTCACCTGCAATAAAAAGATAGGAGATATGGGTCTGGAGCATATCTACCTTTTCAGGCTTGAAAGGGTAGGTATCTGGATTTAACATGAATTTTAGTAAGGTTGATGAATCCATAAATAAAGATGCAAGTTATAAGTTGCAAGTTGCAAGTAAAAAACTTGAAACTTGCATCTTGAATCTTACAACTACATTGGCAGGGTTATTTTTACTGTTGTCCCATTTCCCTCTTTGCTTTCTATATTAATACTTCCGTTATGTCCTTCTATTATCTTTTGAACTGTAGAGAGTCCTAAACCTGTTCCTTCTTCTTTCGTGGTAAAAAATGGGTCAAAAATCTTATGCAAATCTGCTTCTGATATGCCTGCCCCTGTATCTTTAATAATAATTTCTACTGTTTCAGGATTAGGCTTGTAATATGATGAATCACCATTTTTTTTATTGACAGATATTGTCATTCTTCCGCCTTTATTCATTGACTGAATGGAATTGAGGCAGAGATTCCAGATAACCTGTTTTATCTGCTTTGGGTCTGCATTAATTGTAATCCCATTATTTTCAAAAGATGTATCAATATTTAGATTAGAAGGATATTCCTTGCTGTTTTTCAAAAGTGTTATTGTTTCTGCTATAAGTTCTTTTATGTTACAAGTCTGCTGGTTCTTTTTATAAGGTGATGCATAGATCAGAAATTGGGTTATTGTAGAGTTAAGCCTCTCAGTCTCCCTTAGAATAATGTCCATGAGTTTTATATTTGGGTCATTCAAAGAAAGCTCATCCTTTAATACCTGAATTGAGCCGCTTATGGATGCAAGTGGATTCCTTATCTCGTGTGCTATGCCTGCTGCTATCCTTCCTATTGCAGCTAATTTTTCACTCTTTATTACCTTTTCCTTCATCTCCTTTATAGTTGTCAGGTCCTGAAATACGCCTATTATGCCCCTTATATTGTTTTTATCATCTTTAAGAGGCGATATGTTCATACCTATGTGGATATTTATTCCATCTTTCCTAATGAACATATCCTCCATACGGACAGGGTTGTCTGTCAGGCTATTAAAATCGCCTTTAAGAAGGGGGATATTGAAGAACTCAGAGTAGTATCTGCCCCTTACATCGTCAAATTTATACCCTGTTATCCCTTCAGCAGCCAGATTGAATGAGACTATCTTTCCATTCAGGTCAGCTGTCATTAGACCACTCCCCATATTTTTTACCACACTTTCGTGGAATGTCTTTAGCTGTAACAAATCTTCACTCTTCTCTTCTAACTCTTCACCTGTTTTTTTTAATTTTTCTGAAAGATAGCCGCTTAGAAATGCCACTAAATAGAAGACGGATATATTGAGAAATACAGTATAAAAGACAGCCTCACCGACAGGCTGAGTTGTACTACTGCTATAAAATGTCAGGGGATGTAATAAATTGTAGAACTCTAAATTTACAAGGGTGCCGTATAAGATGCTTGATAAGGATGCAATTATATAGCCTCCACTTCTATATAATATAATGCTGGAGGCTATGATGGAAAGGATATATAGAAATGGAAACGGACTTTCAATTCCGCCGCTTATGTATATAACACCACTCTCTACTAATAAATCACCTATGAGCTGCAGGTAACATAGAAACTTCAGATTTTTTATCAGCTTGAGGAGAATGGAATATATAATAGTCAGGAGATATGTAGTTGCAATGAGGATTGTAACAGGCAGAATAAATGGAAGCTGTCCTGACCTTATTTGAAAGATTACGATAGTGCCAAGGAATACTGAGATGACAACTACCCTGAGAACCATCAGGGATTTTATTTTAAAGAGGAGTTCTCTATGCATATAAGCAATGAGTAATGGGCAATGAGCAATGAGCGATAAGAGTCGTTACTTACTTACTCATTGCTCGTCGCTCATTGCTTTTAACCGCCGCCGGCGATGCTTGCCAGTTTAAATATTGGAAGATACATGGCAACGACAATAAAACCGACTGTAACGCCGAGAAATGCCATTAATGCAGGCTCTAAAAGGGCTGTGAGGCCATCTACTGCAGTATCTACTTCTTCATCATAAAAATCTGCAATTTTATTTAACATTGAATCCAATGCACCTGCTGCCTCACCTACACCTATCATCTGAACTACCATATTAGGAAATATCTTCTTTTTCTCCAGAGGTTCGGCAATGGTCGTACCCTTTTTTATCTCTTCAATGATAGAGAGAACTGCCCCTTCAATAATTTTATTGCCTGCTGTTTTTGCAGTGATATCCAAACCCTGTATAATCGGGACTCCGCTGGCAAGGAGTGTTCCCATCGTTCTTGTGAATTTTGCGACAGCTACCTTCTGAATAAGCGAGCCGAATACAGGAACCTTTAGCATAAATCCGTCAACTACCACTTGTCCCTTTTCAGTTGCATAAAACCTTTTAAACAGGAAACTGCCTACAATTGCAAGCGGTATTACATAGACGATATATTTTTTTGTATATGAGCTGAGATTTAATACTATCTGGGTTGGAAGGGGCAGGGCGGCACCGGCGCCTTCAAACATTGTGGCGAAAGATGGTATAACAAATATCATAAGGAATACAATAACAATAACAGCAATTGATACGATAGCAGCAGGATAAACCATTGCAGACTTAACCTTTCCTTTAAGTGCAAGTGACTTTTCATTGTAGGCAGCAAGCCTTTTCAGGATTGTATCAAGTATTCCTCCAACTTCACCGGCCTCTACCATATTAGAATAAAGGTTATCAAATATTTTAGGGTGTTTTCTAAGGGCATCGGCGAAGGTATCCCCTTTTTCAACCCGCGATTTTACATCAGCTATTGTCTTGGCAAATTTTTTATTCTCTGTCTGGGAAGAAAGGATGCTGAGACATTGGACGAGCGGCAGTCCTGCCTCAATCATTGTTGCAAACTGACGTGTAAATATAACGACATCTTTCTCTGTAGGACCGCCTCCGCCAAGGCTTAATTCTTTGGGTTTTTTCTTTAATGATAAAACCTGGATTTTTTGTTTTCTGAAGATAGCCTCAGCCGCCTCTTTACTTTCAGCTTCTACCTCTCCGATTTGTTCCCCCGCCTTCGTCTTTACTTTATATATGAATGTTTGCATAACCAAAAGGATTGAAGATTGACTATTGAAGATTGAAAAAGATTTTCTTAAATCGTCAATCGTCAATATTCAATATTCAATTTCTTAGCGTTTCTCCTCTTCCTCTGCAGTTTTAACTGATAAAGCATCCATGGTTCTCCTGACCTTTTCAAAGTGAATTGCCACCTTTGCAAGCTTTTCTGTAGTTGCTCTAAGACGCTCTACAAGGGCA
>JACRGN010000136.1 GCA_016234205.1 Nitrospinota bacterium
AAAAAGTTTCATGTTGCAAGTTGCAAGTTTTAAGTCTTGCATCTTGAATCTTGCATCTTGAATCTGTATTTTTCATCACCTCCTGTTCTTATTTATTTTTCATAATCTTTTCTCATACCCCTTGCAAACCATAACTGTCCTACTACAAGAACTATTATAGCAGCAGCAGGATATGTATATACCTTGCTTCCTGCCTTTGGCTCTAACAATACCCAGTACCATGTGGTCATGGTATGTTTGGAACCCTTTTCTCCATTTGAGCCATCCCAGCTTGCAAATCCTATTGGTATGAATTTGCCTGCTTCAAATTGAAGGTCATCCTTTGCATTTGCAGTTGTAAGACTCCTCTTTAATATTACCCTCCATACACCTGCCTTATATTCCCCTTTTCCTTTTACATCAGTCTTAGCAGCATCTCGTGCCTTTCCTGACCCAAGACCAGTTGAATCTATAACCTTTGCTGCCGTCGCATTTCCACTGCTCCAATACCATTGATTTACACCCATCTCCTTATCGCCATGACCAAAATATGGTTTCTGCATCGCTTCAGGAATGGTCACAGGTAACTGTATTGCAACCGCATCTTCTAACACCTCTCCCTCTGCCAATTTCTCTGCATCTGCATCCCCCGGGATACTCTTTGTCCTGTCATCCCATTCTAATAAAAAGGCTATCTCCTTATCATTAAATAATGCCCTTACTGTAATACCATCGTTAGTTGGCTTAAAGAATCTATCCTTTGCAATAATCTGCGGAACCATCTGATAAGCTGTTGCTGATGCATTATTCCACTCAGGGGCATTTGTATCTTCAGGTAAATTCCCTTCTGCATATTTCGCCTTTACAACTATCTCACCTTCCTTGAGCCTCTTTGTATCATCCTGAATAGACTTTACATAATTTACCACATGCCAGCGCTCTTCATCGGTTAATTTATTTTCACTCTTCGGGTCGGCAAATGATGGCATTGGTGTTCCAGGGATACCCACTGATACCCTTGTGAATATATCCTTTGGCTCGCTCCCCGCCCTGAATGTCCATGGTTTTGTAAGGTTTCTGGGCCATACCCTGAAGCCCCAGTCATCTTTAAGTTTTTTAATCGCATCCCCTTTTCCATTCTCACCATGACACTCAAAACATTTTGCCTTTTTAAAAGCCTCTTTCCCTTTTTTAATACTCTCTTCAGAAGATGAAACCTGACTGCCAAAGTTTATCTCTCCTGACGCCTTTTCTGTCTGAAAGAGGTCTGTCATGCTCTTTACATACGCTACTAAATCCCACCTGTCTTTTTCAGACAGGACATCCTTCCATGCAGGCATTGCTGTACCTAACATTGTGCCTGGCATACCATCGCTTATAATTCTGAATATATCCTCATCCCTTGCAACCTGCCCGGGAGGAGAGCTCTTATATTTATAAACACCGAGCGTAAAATCCCTTGGCGGAGGCATAAGGAACTCTGCGGCAGGGCCATTCCCCTCTCCCTTTTCACCATGACACCACCAGCATTTCTTCTCATAAATCTTCTTCCCTGCATCTTTATCCCCTTGAGCGGCAAATAGAGATGATGAAATAAAAAATACAATTAAAAACGACAGCATAAAAAATCTAATTTTTCCCATCATTAACCTCCCCTTTAATAAAGAATTATAAATTATGAATTACGAATTATGAACTATGAATCAAAAATTCACTTTTACCTTAATTCCAAATTCATAATTCCTAATTCTAAATTATCTTTTTACCACCATATTTGAGGTGCACCCTCAACCTCTGTAACCCCTTTTAAAATATCTCTCCTTGATACAATACCGACTAACTTACCGCTTTTATCCACCACTGGAACTCTGATAATATTCTTCGTCTCCAGTATATTAGTTATCTCGCTTACAGGGGTGTCCTCACTCACAGTAATCGGGTTTTTAGTCATAATATCTTCAGTAACTATATTTTTTATATCCTTTCCCTGTTTTACTGACTTTATAATATCAAACTCTGTCACAATCCCAATCAACTTTTTACTATTATCTAAAACTGGAATCCCACTCACCTCTCCGCTTATCATAGCCAATGCAATATCAGACACCTTTGACTTCGGAGTTGCAGTGATAAAATTACCCTTTGTCATTATCCCTACTGCCTTCTTAAACAATTCCATTTTAATCCCTCCTATTTTTTTATAGTATCAAAGAGTCAAAGTGTCATAGTATCAAAGTAAAAGGCTTTGACTCTTTGACTCTCTGACACTTTGATACTTTTTTACCCAAATGTCCTTGGTGAATGCCCTGTATAATCATAGAGGAAAAGGATTACC
>JACRGN010000135.1 GCA_016234205.1 Nitrospinota bacterium
ACAGGAGACAGGGGTAATGCAGACGACCTTGTTCAGGATGTGTTCTTATCTGCATATAAGTCATTTCATCAGTTTGTAGAGGGCACAAATTGCAAGGCATGGGTGTATAAGATATTAAGAAATACATTTATAAATAAGATAAAAAAGGAGAAGAGAGAGGCAAATTATTTAAGTGGTCAGTGGCCAGTGGCCAGTGAACAAGGGTTAAATTCATCAACTCATCAACTCATCAACTCATCAACTGCTTTGGATGAGGGTTTTGATGAAACCATTCAGAAGGCTCTCAACAAACTGCCTGAAGAATTTCGTATGGCGATTATACTATGTGATATAGAGGGGTTTTCATATCAGGAGATATCTGAAGTTTTAGAGTGCCCTGTTGGGACTGTCCGCTCCCGTATAAACCGTGCAAGAAGATTTCTTGCTGAAGAACTAAAGGACTTAAGGGCGTAGAGAAAATTATAAAATCAACCACAGAGGTCACAGAAAAGACAAAACAAAAAAATAAGGAGAAAGGGAGAAGATGGAGAGATGGAGAAAAGAGTAAATATGTTTTTTAATTCTCCCTTTCTCTTATTTTTCCCATTTCTCCTTATGATTTTCTCTGTGTTCTCTGTGGTTAACAGGTTTTTTTAGGAAATTATGAATAACAGGATTATAAAATTACCCGATGAATTGGCTAATTGTATAGCAGCAGGCGAAGTGGTTGAGAGGCCTGCCTCTGTAGTCAGGGAGCTTATTGATAATTCAATAGATGCAGGTGCCGGTAATATTACAATAGAAATCAAGGATAGCGGCAAGAGGTATATAAGGGTGACTGATGACGGTCTTGGCATGACAAGGGATGATGCAGTCCTCTGTTTTGAAAGGCATGCCACAAGTAAGATAAAAACTATTGAAGACCTGAATGCTATTACTACTCTTGGATTTAGAGGCGAGGCACTGCCGAGTATTGCTGCGGTTTCTAAAGTAAGATTATCTACCTTTTATGAAGGCGAATCTGTTGGAACAGAGATAGAGGTTAATAATGGGGCGGTGAAGTCAGTAAAGGATGCCCCGCTGGTAAAAGGGACATCGGTTGAGGTTAAAGACCTTTTTTTAAACATACCTGCACGGCTAAAATTCTTGAAGTCAGATACAACAGAAACTTCCCACATAATAGAAGTGGTAAATCAACATGCCTTATCTCATCCGGTGATAAAATTCAGAATGGAAAGCGGTGGGAAAAGGCTGATTGACACCTTTTCAACGAATGATAGATTAAATCGCATAGCATCTATTTTTGGAAATGAGATGGTGAACAATCTTATGCCTGTTGAAGAAAAATATTCGTCCAACTTAAAACTCAGTGTTAGAGGGTATATTTCTAAGATAGGTTTAGATACTGGAAACAGGGGGAAGCAGTATGTATTTGTCAATAGCCGATATATCAGGGACAGGGTTATAAGCCATGCAGTTTATGAGGCATATAAGACTATGCTGCAGAGGGATAGGCACCCTGTCTATTTTTTATTTTTAGATATTGACCCGAAAATGATAGATGTGAATGTCCACCCGACAAAGATTGAGGTGAGGTTTGTGCAGCAAGGTGAGATTCACGACTTTATAAGAGATACTGTAAGGGATAGTATGAGGAGAAGTCAGAAGACAGAAGACAGAAGTCAGAAGTCAGAATTTGCAGAATGGACACGGATCACGGACGCAGATTCTTATAAAGACAGGGTTAGAGAGGCAACTGAAAGGTATATATCAAGCCATGGAACAGATTTATTGAATGCAGAATACAGAATGCAAAGTGCAGAATATAAAATAAACTCTGAACTTCGAACTCCGAGATCCGAACTTTCATTGTCTCCCGAAACGGAATCAGACCTCTCCAAATTCAAGCCGATTGGACAGATATTCAACTCTTTCATGATTCTTCAGGGGGTTGACAATATTATATTTATAGACCAGCATACCGCACATGAAAGGATTTTATATGAGAGATTATTAAATAAGATGAGAGATTCAAAGATAGAGGTTCAAAGCATGCTGTTACCTGTGAACATAGAACTGTCAAGTAAGGAGTCATTAGTATTACAATCAAATCTTGACAATTTTAAAAAATTGGGGTTTGATATAGAATCTTTCGGAGAGAATAGTTTTGTGATAAGGTCAGTGCCGTCAATTCTCTCTAAGGATGATTGTAAACAGGCAGTGAAAGATATCCTTGATAAACTTGTAGTGAGCGAAGCGAATCTATCAGGTTCAGGGCAAAAAGGGACATCTTTTGATGAGGTTATTAATAAAATGATTCTGGTAATGGCTTGCAGGGGTGCTGTTAAGGCAGGGCAGATTTTGAGTATAGAGGAGATGAGTTCCCTGATAAAAGAACTGATGAGGACAGACAGACCCTTTACCTGCCCCCACGGCAGGCCGATTGCATTAACCATAGAAAAGGGGCAGATACTGAAGGGATTCTTGAGGAGAAGCTCATAGTTCATAGTTCATCGCTCATAGTAGTCTATGAGCTATCAGCCATGAGCCATGAGCTATTAGAGGAGGTAACAAATGCTAAATAAGGAAATAAAGGAGTGTCTTACATTTGATGATGTCCTTCTCCTTCCGG
>JACRGN010000138.1 GCA_016234205.1 Nitrospinota bacterium
AGAAGTGGCGGTATTATTTGGCCATGTAGTAGGTGTGTTTGCAAGGGTAACATAAGTATCTCCAGCTTTAGCAGGGGTAGTTAATGCCACAGAATAAGTTGCTTGTATACCCTTTCTTATTGCATCAATACTAATCGGCACCTCTGCTGTCCTTGCCCTATTCTGATAATTCATATACATTGGTATAGCAACAGCCGACAAAATACCTAAAATAGCAACAACGATCATCAATTCAATTAATGTGAACCCTTTTTGCTTCATAATCTTCTCCACCTCCTAACTAAAATATAAACAAATCCGCCTATCGTAAGTAGTAGTAGTAGGGGCGTTAAATTTAACGCCCCTACGATAGATAGCGGATTGCTGCAATAAATTCTAATTGCTTTTCCTTAATATGCGCCGCCACCTTCAGCTAAGCTATTTTGTGTAGCAGGAACAGGTGTAGCCGCTGATAGTCCTCCTACACTTACAGGTGCATAGCCTTCATCCCCTACGCCTAACCCAAAGGTATGAAACGAAGAATCACCATCTACATCGGTCGTTGCACCTACACTAAAACCAGCCGGAACAGTACCAGCCGCTACTGCAGCTACTGCATATTCTGCATATGATGCATCTCCGAGGGGAGTCCATTGAACCCTTGCACCATAACAATCTTTTAAAGTACCTGCGCCTCCAGGCAGCCATGTCAATTTTGTTTTAATAGGGGTACCTGCAGGAGCTTTTGGAAGTGTGGCATAGGCATCGGCTACTTTGGCTGCACAGACTAATGTAGCAGCAAATGTTGAGCCGACGTTTGAAGTCTGACCCTTCTTTATTGCATCAATACTCACCGGCACCTCTGACAGCCTTGCCTTATATTGATAGTTGATATACATCGGAATCGCCACTGCGGCAAGGATGCCGAGGATGGCGACGACTATCATCAATTCAATTAATGTAAAACCCTTTTTGTTCTTTAATGACTTAAACATCTTAAAATCCTCCTTTTGATTTTGTAAGGGTTCAAAATTTTGAACCCCTACATTATTAATATAAGACCATTTTATTTTTTTGCCCCTTCTTCCTTCACCTCCTTCTGGAGCTGCCCCCTCACCCTTCCCTCTCCCCATCGGGGAGAGGATTAAGGTGAGGGGGCTATATTTTTTTTTGGCATTCATCAAATTCTCCCCTCCCCTTGCGGGAGGGGACTAAGGGGAGGGGTTTACTTTCTATGCTGCCCCCTCACCCTTCCCTCTCCCATCAAGGGAGAGGGTTATAGGTGATGTCAATATATTTATATTGCACTTTTTATGCCAGAAGGTGGTGAAAGGGGCTGAAACAATTTTTCTTTGCAAATCAATATATTATATTGCAGGGACATGGCATGCCATGTCCCTGCGTGTCTGATTTTCTACAATCTTTGACCCTAAAACTGACAATTTTTGGCAGTTATATACCTCCTATATATTCGTTGGAATTTTTCTTTTACTTGCATGAAGGATGGTAACGCCTATAACCTCTCCTTTTTCATACCTAATAATTATATCATCATCAGTAAGTTCGCTGTCATCGGCGTGACTTGGTTTCTTAAAGTTTAAATACAGAACATCAGCCTCTTCATCGTAGCTATACCAAATACGCTTATAAGGAATGTTCAACAATTTGGGAGTAAGGTTGACAATCTCTTTTACATCTATCGTGGCCATAATTTCATTCTCCTTTGGACTTGCTTAATTTTTCTCGTCAAGAAGGCTGTAATCACAAATCCATCTTCTCTGCTTGCTTCTTTATATACAACTACCATATATTTCCCTTGCTCAATTTCTTTGATTGCAAGTAATTCGTTATCATTGCCCTCATAAATGGCTTCGGGATCCTGAACAGTTTCAAGTACCTCAAAGTAATATCCTGCCATTTCTGAATGCTCTTCGGTAATATGGAGCCATCTTTCTTCGGTCAATCTTATCAGCACATCATTCTTAGATTGAACTATCTTCATGTTAGGCTAAAAGCAGTAGGGTGGGCTGTGCCCACCATACCCTACTGACAATTTTTGGCAGTTAATTATTTTGGCCACCCTTATGTTTTGATTCAATTATCTTTTTTCTTACAACATTTAAAAATTCTCTAACTGCTTGTTCAGGTTTATCAGACAGATTGCTTTCAACCACTCTATCCTGCGCCCCATCGTGACAGTGCCTAGGAAAGGTTTTAACAAAAGCCCATTTCTTATCCGGAGCATTGTCATGCCTATAAATCATTCCTCTTGAAGTTTGCTCCCAGTGAAAGGAATATTCTCCTTCGAGAGAATACCATATATCTATAAATGTGGCATCTATGAGTTTTATTCTTAGTTTTCTTGCCCTGCCAGAATAACTAAAGATTACTCCTGTGTCCTCTATTATTTCCTTATATTCATTCTCGGCTATCTCTTTAAGCAGCCT
>JACRGN010000139.1 GCA_016234205.1 Nitrospinota bacterium
CCATTTGATGGTGTCATTTTTGATTTCAGCCATTTCTCGGCGGAGGTTGGCTTCAAGTTCTTTGAGTCTAAGGTCAAGGTGTTGTCTGGTAACAAGACGTTCGTCAATGGTCTCTTTGAAGACCTCGGCTATTTCTTTTGCAGCCTTTTCAGATAAATCGGCGCCCTTGAGCCGTTCATATACTTTTAATGTGTCAAATACAACTTCCATGACTTTAATATAGGGTTGTTTTATGGAAATGTCAAATTAAAAACTTTAAAAACTAAATTAGATTGCTTCGGGGCTTCGCCCCTCGCAATGACACTTCTGCTTTGTGTGTCATTGCGAGCGAAGGCGAAGCAATCTCAAACATTGAAATTCTATACATCAAGATAGGGGGAGGAACTATGGATAATCAAACTCATATTATAAAAGTCTTACTGGTTGAGGATAATCCTGGTGATGTAAGGCTGATACAGGAGATGCTGAAAGAGGGTGATTATTTCAGATTTAAGCTGACCTGTGTGGAGCGATTAGATGAGGCAATGAAGCAACTTGATGAAGGCGTTTTCGATGTCATACTGTTGGACCTCGGTCTGCCCGATAGTCAGAAGCTCGATACCCTGAGAAATGTTAATCGTAAAGTCCCTGATATGCCCATCGTAGTAATTACAGGCATTGCCGATGAAATGTTAGGCATAGAGGCTGTTCGTGATGGCGCACAGGACTATCTGACAAAAGGGCAGACTGACAGAAATCTCCTGATTCATTCTATACGGTATTCCATCGGGCGGAAAAGAATGGGAAATGAGTTCAAAAAGAAAGTAGATACGATTGAAAAAATGAATAAATTTATGGTAGGCAGGGAGCTTAGGATGGAGGAGCTTCGTAAAGAGAATGAGAGGCTGAAGGAGAGGATTAGGGAAATGGAGAAGAGATGAAATTTAAAATCCGCACAAAATTTATAATTATATTTTTAACGATACTTTCACCCATTCTATTGATTACTGTAATTGCAGCCTCCTATAGCATCCGTAATATTCAAAAATCAATTTATGAGCTTAAAATCATTCATAAAGAACTAAATATGGTTAATAACCTGCAATTGAGTCTGCAAGAGGTAATAATGCCGGGTAATGACTATATCATTACAGGGGAGAGGAAATATCTGAATGACTTTCAAACGGCATCAGCAGAAATGGAAAAGGGCTTAAAGGAGACGGCTGAACATTTAAGAATAAAAGAGGAGGAGGAGATTCTCAGGGATATGAAGACCGCATGGCAGAATATAAAGGCTCTATCATCTGAAATATTTGCAATCCCTGACCCTGTTGCTGACAAAAAGGCTGCAAGCCTTATGGAGGAGATGGATTATAAATGGAGTTATCCTGCAATAAAAAAGTTAAAGAGGTGGAAAGAGATAGATACAGAAGAACAGAAGGAGATGGAAGATAATATAAAAAAGGTATTGAGAAGGACATGGACAATTATAATAGTCTCCGGTATCATCATGTTTATATCTGGTTTATCCTTTATGTTTATCAGCTCAAGACGCTTCACCTCTCCAATAGAAGCCATTTATAAACAGGCAGAGGCAATAGCAGTCGGCGATTTTAATGAGAGGTTAGATATAAAGACAGGGGATGAAATAGAGGGGCTTGGTAATGCCATGAATAAGATGGCTGCACAGTTGAAGGATATATATTCCTACCTCGAAGGGAGGGTTGAGCAGTTCCGTGCTATTACAGAGACCTCAAATGATGCGGTTATCTGCATTGAGGAGCCTGGTATCATTGTTCTCTGGAATAAAAAGGCAGAGGAGATGTTCGGGTTTTCAGCCGATGAAGCGATGGGGAAAGATTTGCATGGGCTTATTGTCCCTGAGAGATACCATGAAAAAAGTATGAAGGGACTGAAACCCTTTTTTGAAACAGGGACAGGACCTCTCATGGGTAAGACTATTGAACAGAGGGCATTACGCAGAGATGGGACAGAATTTCCAATTGAGCTGTCTATAATTGCCATGAAAATAAAGGGAAAATGGCAGGGGGCAGGGATAGTCAGGGATATAACTGATCGCAAGCAGGCAGAGGAGAAATTAAAGGAGAGGCTGGATGAGCTGGAACGTTTTAAAAAGGCAACGGTGCAGAGGGAGTTCAGGATAAAGGAATTGAGTGAAAGGGTTGAAGAACTTGAGAAAAGGATGGGCAAGGGGTAGTTGGAATCTAAAGTGAATGAACTAAATAAGTAGACATAAATTCTGGTAGTCGCAGGCTTTATGCCTGCGTAAATTCACGCACCCATAAAGGGTGCGGCTACCATATATACCAACAAATTTAATTCGTTCACTATAAATCATGACTGAAAATAATCGCATAACTGAATTAGAGACAGAGCTGAAAAGGCTGAAGGAGCAGATTGAGGGGAAGGACTGCGAGCTTGAGAGGTTGAAAGGGCTGGAGAATGGTATGGAAGATGAGCGGAGGGCAATGCTCTATATGCTGGAAGACCTGAATAGGTCTAAAACAGAGATAGAACGGTCAGAGGAGAGTCTTAAAGGCGAGATTGAGATAACAACCCACATGCTGATGATTGCAGAGGAAACTGCCCATGCAACTGATATTGACAGTCTAATAGAGAGGGTAATCCACTGCACCTGGCGATTAACAGGATGTGATATATGCCTTTTTTACCTCTGGGACAATAAAGACAGGAAATTTACGCCTGCTCAACAGATGGGACTTAAGACCGAGATGACTCCTCAATTCAGGATAAAAGTTCTGGACGAAAGGATAGAACCCATCAAAAGGACATTGGAGGGGAAGGTGCCGGTTATAATTTCTAATTTCGGGGCTGACAAACTATTCCCATGGCTGAAGGATATAAATATCGGCACTCTATCAGTAATCCCTCTAATTGGCAAAAGGAGATACTTAGGCATTATAATCTGCATCTATTCGGACATCAGGGATATTACCGACAGGGATATGAAGGTTATAAAAGGAATCTCACATCAAGTCTCAACTGCCCTTGAAGATGCAAGATTATACAGGGATTCTATAGATAAGGCAATTGAACTCTCAGGTAAGGTTGAGACTATACGGGTTATGCATGAGATAGACAGGGCGGTACTCTCTACGCTCAACCGTAATGAGATATTGGAGATTGCAATAACGATGATTTCAAGGGTTGTCCACTGTGAGATGGCAGCGATTTTCCTTGTGGATAAAGATAGAGGGGGGTTTCTCCTGGAGGCAGGCAATTTAAAGAAGGGCTTTATGCCGTTTCAAGACACATCCTTAAGCGAAGTTGTAGAGACCATGATGCCGCAGTATGTGAATAACCTATCGGAGGTTTCTGAGATTTTACCTCTGGAAAGGGGTTTACTTGAGGCTGGTTTTCTATCCCATCTAAGGGTTCCGCTAATGGTGAGGGGAGAGGTAATCGGTGTATTATGTATTGGTGCAAAAACTCAGTCTGCCTTTACGACCGAAAATCTTTCAATATTGGAAAATCTGGCATCTCAAATGAGTATTGCCCTGGAAAACTCAAGACTTATTATAGACCTTGAAGATCTCTTCGTTGGGACCGTAAAATCCCTCTCATCAGCCATAGATGCCAAATCTAAGTGGACTGCAGGACATTCCGAGAGGGTTACAAGATATGCCCTCAATATTGGAAAAGGGATAGGGCTTTTAGAAAAGGGGCTTAAAGACATAGAACTGGGAGGGCTGCTGCATGATATAGGCAAGTTAGGCACTTATGAGGCAATCCTTGATAAAGCGGGGAGATTGACTGATGAAGAATTTAATCTGATAAAACAGCACCCGGTAAAGGGTGCAGAGATATTATCTCCTATAAAACAGATAAGGCATGTCATACCGATTGTAAGACACCACCACGAGAGGTATGATGGAAAGGGTTATCCTGACAGCTTGAAAGGCGAGGAGATACCCCTAATGGCAAGAATTATGTGTATTGCGGATAGTGTTGATGCAATGGGTGCGGATAGACCCTATAGAAAGGGGCTTCCTATGGATGTGATTATAGGAGAGTTGAAGAAATGCTCCGGCAGCCAGTTTGACCCGGCAATAGTGGATATATTTTTAAAAATCTTCTGATTTAGGGGTGTTCCTCTTAATTACCAGAATGCATTTTTAAATAGTTCAATACCATTTTTGCCTTTGGAAAGGTCTATTGCAACCACATCAAATCTGCAGTCTCTGTTTTTAATCTGTTTCTTTGTGAGGTAATAGAGAGATAGTTTCTGAAGTTTTTTCTGTTTTGAAAAGGTTACTGTCTCCTGCGGAGTGCAAAATGAAGATGAATTCTTTGTCCTTACTTCAACAAAGGCAAGTATATTTTTATCAACTGCAATTATATCAATCTCTCCTAATTCGCATCTAAAATTCCTTTCAATAATCTTGTAGCCGGATTTTTTCAGGAAATCAACTGCTATCTCTTCTCCCATCTTTCCCGTCTGCTGCCGATTATCCATAAACGCCCTTAAAGCTATTTCTGTGAATCTCACAGGGACCGAATTCTTTTATCCTGTCTAAGTGCTCTTTAGTGCCGTATCCTTTATGTTTGGCAAATAAATATTTGGGATACTTTGCATCATAATCAAGCATCAATCTGTCTCTTGTTACCTTTGCAATTATGGATGCGGCAGCAATGGACTGGCTTAATGAATCACCCTTCTTTATTGTAAGCTGTTTTATGCTGGATTGAATAGGTGTTATTCCATCTATTAGAATCAGGTCGGGGGTAATTGTCAGATTTTCTACTGCATTAAGCATGGCTTTCCTTGTGGCTTCAAGGATATTTATCTCATCAATTACCTTTGAAGATATAATACCTATGCCGACAGAGAGGGCTTTTTCTTTAATAATCTCAAATAATCTTTCTCTTTTTTCGGGTGACAGTTTCTTTGAGTCATCAACTCCGTCAATAGATATATGAGGCGGGAGAATAGCTGCTGATGCAACGACAGGGCCTGCAAGCGGACCCCTTCCTGCCTCGTCTATTCCGGCAATGAATCTATAGCCCTGAATGGAAAATTCAGTATCAAATCCCTGAAGTATACCCATAGAATGAGAGGCAGATTTTACAGAGGCGATAATCTGAGGGCTAAGGATTTTAATCAGATGATAAAATGACTTTATTCCCTGGCTGTAATCTTCTCTTCTATCCTTGCAGCCTTGCCCTTTTTATCTCTTAGATAGTAAAGTTTTGCCCTTCTCACATGGCCGGTTTTTACAACCTGAATCTTGTCTATGCTCGGCGAATGAATCGGGAACTTCCTCTCAACACCTATTCCGTAAGATACCTTTCGGATAGTAAATGTCTCCCTTATACCGCTTCCTTTTTTAGAGATGACAAGACCTTCCACAACCTGAATCCTCTCTTTTTCACCCTCTACTATCTTGAGGTGGACCTTCAAGGTATCTCCTACCCTGAACTCAGGAATGCCCTTTTTAAATTGCTCTCTTTCAATCGTATTTATTACTGGATTCATTTTTATTCTCCTTTCTAATTGTTATCTTCCTAACAATCTATCCAATATTATGGCTATTGCCCCCCTTACCGGGAGGTGATTATAATCTGTAATCCCTTCAATGGGGGCAAGCCTGTAATCGGCATCATCTATTATGCCCCTTTCAAGTCCCCACCCTGTTCCAAACAGGAATAAAAATATATCCGATTTTGTAAGCTCTGCCTTTAAATTACTATAACTAATACTGTCAGAAAATTTCCTTGCGTCTGTTGTTATTATCTTAGGTGTTTTACCTGTTATATTTTTTATATCCTCAGTAATCTCTGCAAGGCTTCCTGTTACTGCTACATTTAAAAATGCCTCTCTACGTGTCGGGTTATATTCCGCACCATAACCTGTTATCCAGTGATTTAATATCCTATGTACAAGCTCTTTCTGCAACGGCAGAGGTGTCAGGACATAAAATTTAGCAATGCCGTATGTCCTTGCAGTCCTTGCTATATCATGGATATCTAATGTTGTAACCGATGTTACTACTACATCACCCTTTTTATTATATATTGGATAATGAACAAGTGCTATAAATATATTTTTA
>JACRGN010000137.1 GCA_016234205.1 Nitrospinota bacterium
TCTTTGCCTCATCGCGGATAATAGATACATTCCCCTCTTTCAGCTCGGCAGACAACAGCTTCTTACCTGTTGGATTGATCCTCTCACCAATCCTTACAGGAGGTTTTCCATATCCAAAAAATACACTCTTTGTCCTACTTGATACTGCAGTGTAAGCCTGTCCCTGCATGCCTTTAGCAGGGAACTGTATCTTCCTTTTCCTTGGTTTTATCCTCCTTACCGCCTTGACCATTGCCTTAATATGTTCTGGTGTTGTGCCGCAGCATCCGCCTATTACATTAATGCCCTCTTTCGCAAATTTCACTGCATACTCAGCCATGGTCTCAGGTGATGAGGGATAACAGGTAACACCATTGCACAGTTCAGGCATCCCTGCATTTGGCTGAAATATAAGAGGCTTACGGCTGATTCTATTCATCCTCCTGAATATCTCAATAAGACCTTCGGGACCAAGACTGCAGTTTCCTCCTATCAGGTCAGCACCTAATGCATTTAAAACTACAGAGGCTGTCTCAGGGTCTGTCCCAACAACTGTCCTCATATCATTCTGAAATGTCATCATTGCAAATATCGGTATATAGGGAGACACATCCCTTGCCGCTATTAATCCTGCCCTTATCTCTTTTATATCTGAGAATGTCTCAAATCCGATTATATCCGCACCCGCCTTGACACAGGCAGAAATCTGCTCTTTAAAAATATTATATGCATCATCAAAACTTAAGTCCCCGATAGGCTTCAAAAACTTCCCTGTGGGACCTATTGTTGACATGACAAGACATTTTTTCCCTCGTGAGCCTGCCGAACTGGCTGCCTCTCTGGCGATTTTCACAGCAACAGTATTTATCTCTGCCAACCTCCCCTCAAGCCCGTATTCTGAAAGCTTAATCCTGTTCCCGCCAAATGTATTGCTCGTTATGATATTTACACCTGCCTCCACATATTCCCTATGCACTGCCCTTATCATCTCAGGGTTTGACAGATTCAGCTCCTCTGGGCATGAGCCCGGTTTCATCCCCTTCTTTTGCAGCATTGTCCCTGTCGCACCATCCAAAACAAGTATCTCTGATTCAAGTCTTTTTAAGAATTTATTTTTCATAATAAAAATGATTTGCCACAAAGTCACAAAGGCACAAAGAGATTTTAAGATTTATTTAAAATAACTTAGTGTCTTCGCGTCTTTGTGGCTAAGGTTATGCCTTTGGCAGTTTTACAATAAATCTGCTCCCCTTCTCAAACTCACTCTCCACTTCAATAGTCCCGCCATGTTCTGTAATAATCTTCTTTGATATAGATAGTCCCAGACCTGTCCCCTTTCCAACCTCCTTTGTCGTAAAAAATTTTTCAAATATCTTCTTCATATCCTCTTTTCTAATCCCCATCCCGTCGTCTTCAATAATGAATAAGACCGATGCACCATCCTCAAGTGTTTTTATAGTGAGTATGCCCTTTTGTTTATGATGGCACATTGCATAATGGGAATTGTTTATAATATTCAATACCACCTGCTGAAGCTGATTAAAATCCCCATTAACAATAGGGCTTGGCTCTTTAAAATCTCTTATAATCTTTATGCTGTCATTCCTCATCTGATGCCCCTTAAGTGTAAGGACTGTTTCTATCACATTATTTACAGCCACATTTACTTTTTCATGTGAATGCTTGCGGGAGAAATCAAGCAGTGAGCGGATTATCCTTGCAGACCTCTCAGCCTCCCCCTGTATAACCTTCAAGCCCTTTTCTATATCCTCGCTTTTGTCTAAATCCATCAGGTGCTCAATATAACCAAGTATCCCTGTTATCGGATTGTTGAGTTCATGTGCCAGGCTTGAAACCAATTCCCCAACCTCGGAGAGTTTTTCCAGTTGAAGAACCTGCTCCTCCATCTCCTTCTTTTCAGTAATATCTATCGCCACATGCACAAAGCCCATGAATTCCCCTTTTTCATCAAATATCGGGTAAGTCCGTATAAGGAATACACCGCCAAGATGGGGATTCTGCACTTCAACTGATACTGGCTTTAAGCTTCTTATAGTTCTGTCACATGGAAAGTCATCATACATTCCATTATAATTGTAAAATACCTTATTACACATCTGCCCTATGACCTTATCTGGAGATATGCCGACTCTATTATAGAAAGAAATGTTAGCCTTTATAATCTTTCCATTCCTATCATGGATAGATACCATATCAGCTATTGCATTAAAGGTGTCTTCCCACTCCTTCTCTGCCTTTGATAGCTCATCTATTTTTCCCTCAAGCCTTGTTACAAGCCTCCTGCTGTATTCCCTTAAATAATTAGATTTTTTATCAGCTTCTACATCATCCCTTCTGCCTGATAAATATTGGGCTACAAGATTGGGAAATTTTTCTATATCAATTGGTTTTGATATGAAACCATCACAGCCTGCCATTATAGCCATCTCCCTCTCACCATCACCTGATAGAGATGTAAGAGCAACTATTGGTATTGAGGACAGGGCATAGATAGACTTTAACTTTGTTGTCAACTCGTAACCATTCATACCGGGTATATTAATATCCATCAGTATAAGGTCGGGCTTGTAAACCTCAGCCTTCGTTATGCCTTCTTTCGCATTAGATGCCTCTATCAACTTATAACCGTAGGATTCTAACAGCCTCCTGACCAAAGTCAGACTTGCCCTGTCATCTTCAATATAAAGAATGGTTTTTAAATTCTCTTTCATTTCTCCCCCCGTACCTTTCCTCTTCTTTCTACAGGTATGACAAAATGAAATTTAGAGCCTTTTCCAAACTGGCTCTCAACCCACATTTCACCTTCGTGTAGTTCTATGAACTTGTAACTTATTGCCATTCCAAGTCCTGTTCCGCCCTCTCTTCTCGCAAAGGATGAATCTATCTGACGGAACTCCTCAAATACCTTAGGCATATCCTCCTTCTTTATGCCAATGCCTGTATCTCTGACCGATACCAATATAAAATCCCGATCCCTGATATGGGTTCTCCTCGGGCAGTAGCTGTCAGGGTTATTTTCTATAGATTTAATATCCTCATATCTTATCTTTCTTATCGTTAAAGTTATTTCCCCTCTATCTGTAAACTTTGCTGCATTGCTCAATATATTCAGTATCATCTGTCTTATCCTCGTCTTATCAACATAAACTAATGGAAGATTCTCTTCTATATCAGCTACAAGTTTTATAGGCTTACCCCTGACCAGTGCAGAGACAGTAGATATAGTCTCTTCTGCTATCTCACCAATATCTACCATTTCTTTTAACAACTCTATCTTCCCTGATTCAATCTTTGACAGGTCAAGTATATCATTTATAATGGAAAGGAGGTGTTGTCCGCTTTGATGTATAGCAGTAAGGTCTGTCCTCTGCAGCTCTGTTACAGGACCGTCTATACCTTTGAGTATGACCTTTGAGAATCCTATGATTGAATTTAACGGTGTCCTTAACTCGTGACTCATGGTAGCAAGAAATTCCGATTTAAGCCTGTCTATACTCTTAAGCCTTTCATTTGCTGAATTTAATTCCTTATTTAGAACTTCCAATTCCTTTTTAGAATCTGCCAATTCTTTATTTATTATTTCCAGACCCCTTGATGTCTTTTCCGCCTCCTCTACCCTTACCTCTGCTGTCAATCTATCCGAACGAATCTTGTGGAAATATGCTGAAAACCCAATAATAGTAAACACAAGTATAATCATCAGCCTCTGCCTGTATTTATCAAGTTCCCTTATCCTCTTTATAATCTCTTCTTCAGAAGATTCAATTGCAGCCAGCCATCTCTCCTCCCCTACCTTTAATGCACTGCCTGCCACAAGGATATTTTTTACGCCGTGGCTCTCAGGTATCTCTATATAACCACCTGAGGGATTTTTAAGGATAAATTCTATCTCACCCTTATGCTGCTCCCTTGTCAAACCCCATGAACAGAATAACTGTTCCCCTTTATCTGTAAAGAGCATGACATGACTGCTCTCCCCATATCTTACAGGTGATATAATTGAAAATACATTATCCATATTTATACCTGCGATAACTGCACCTCTTTTATGGTCACGATAAACAGGAGTTCCTATCTTTGTTATACTGCTGTGTCGGGATATATATATCTTATCAATATCTGATTTAATCGTCTCCATGAATACGGGGTCATCGGACAAATTTTCAAGATTAGCTAAATCACCAGCACCAGTATCTTTAATGGAACCCCTTTTAGCCTTAACTATCACCTTTCCACTGCTATCTGCAAATAGTATATAGCTGTAAAGCGGGTGGACATTTAAGAATGGTTCATAGACCTTCTCAAGACCATTCCTCCAGTAGTCTATCTCTTTCTTATCCCCTGAAGAAAGTGCATCTATAAGTTTCATCAGGGCAAAGGGCTGCTTTAGAAAGAGTATGCTCCACTTTGCATCGTTAAATATATCTTCAATTTGTGAGGCAACTCTCTTTGTGACAAGGTGCTGCTCACTGTTAAATTCCTCTTTCGCATGTCCCTCTATTGTCTCCTGCAGGTCAGAAAAAACTAATATAAAAAGATACAAAAGGGCAGATGCGGTAACTGCTGCCACACCTATGTAAAGATACCTTTTTACCATCTACCCCACTCAACCTTTCTCTCCCCACACACATAACTTGAGACTGCTGAAAAACCCCCAAAAACTGTCATTGCGAGCAAAGCGAAGCAATCTCGTTTCCATATAAGTCAAGAGGTTATGGATTGCTTCGTCGCTATCGCTCCTCGCAATGACAACAAAAAAGGACTTTTTCAGGGGTCTCAATTTAAATGTACCGGAATTTCACTGTAGGGCAAGGCTAAAGCCCTGCCCTACAGTGTGTTACTGCCAAAGGCAGCCTATTCATGTGAAAGGTGGTAGCTCCTCACTGCTCACCCCTTGCTTTTTTAAATGCATTCATCACCTGCTTTATAAGTTCCTCTTCATTCAAAAACCCTTTACTGATAAGCCCCTCTATATAACCGTTCAGCCTTTTTTTATCGTCTGCTGTTATATCCTTTGCCGATATTACAATTATTGGTATATCCCTTGTAAAGGGGTTACTCTTTACCTCCTCAATTACTGCAAACCCATCCACATCAGGCATCATGAGGTCAACTATTATCATCCCGGGATTATATTTCTTTATCTGGGTTATCCCCTCCATCCCGCTGTATACAAACTTAACATTATATCCACGATTAGTTAAAAATCTGCCCACAAGCTCTGCATCTCTTGGATTATCATCTATTACCAGAATATTTTTTATATTACCATTGAGCCTGTTCAATGCCCTTATGAGGTCTTCATCACGTACAGGTTTTACAAGATACTCTGATGCGCCGAGACTGAAACCCCTCTTTTTATCTGCCATTATGGTACAGAATATAACCGGAATCCCCTTCGTCTGTGGATTTGATTTTAATCTCTGGATTATCTCCCATCCATCAATCCCCGGCATTATTACATCAAGTATGATAATATCAGGCTTCAGCTCAACTACCTGCTCAACTGCCTTCGCAGGAGATTGAATGCCAATAACTTTATAACCCTCCCTCTCCAATATCTTGCTGAACAGGGTTATAGAGTTTGCCTCATCATCAATAACCATTACTACACTCTCCTTTTTATCAATCGGAGTTATTGCCTTTTCAACCTTTCCTGACTTTTCTCTTACAACAACCTCGCCTGCTGGAATAATAAAATGAAATGTTGAGCCACTGTCAAAACGGCTCTCAATCCAGATCTCACCTTCGTGGAGTTCAATAAATTTTCTGCTTATTGCCATCCCGAGCCCTGTCCCCCCCTCTCTCCTGATAGATGATGAATCTATCTGGCGGAACTCCTCAAATACCTTCGGCATATCATCCCTCTTTATGCCAATACCAGAATCCTTTATAGAAACCAGTATAAAATCTCCAT
This sequence comes from Nitrospinota bacterium, assembly GCA_016234205.1. Lineage (GTDB taxonomy): Bacteria > Nitrospinota > Nitrospinia > UBA9942 > UBA9942 > UBA9942. Next base: position 5,918 of record JACRGN010000137.1, read on the forward strand.
CTCTGAGAGGTGTCCTCTTCGGGCAGTAACTATCCGGATTCTTTTCTATAATGCTTATATCATCATACTTCACCTTCCTGACCTTTAATTTTATCTCTCCATTATCTGTAAACTTTACTGCATTGCTGAACATATTAAGCATTACCTGCCTTATCCTTGTCTTATCCGCATAAATTAATGGGAGACTCTCATCAAGCTCCATCAGTAGTTTTACAGGTTTACCCCTTATCAATGCACTTGCAACAGAGACGACATCTTCCGCTATCCTGCCAATATCAACAACCTCCTTTATCAACTCCATCTTTCCTGATTCAATCTTTGACAGGTCAAGTATGTCATTTATAATTGTAAGGAGATGCTGTCCGCTCTGATGTATGGCGGCAAGGTCTGTCCTCTGTAGCTCTGTTACGGGCCCATCTATGCCTTTGAGTATAACCATTGAAAATCCGATTATAGAATTTAATGGTGTTCGGAGTTCATGGCTCATATTTGCAAGGAACTCAGATTTGAGCCTGTCCACTTCTTTTAATTTGGCATAAGAGTCATGGAGTTTTAAATGCGTCTCGTTTAATTCTTTTGTCCTTGCCTTTACCTTCTCCTCCAGATCCTTCTTATATCCTTCCAATTCCCTCGTTGTATCAGAGAGTGATTTATAAGCATCA
>JACRGN010000144.1 GCA_016234205.1 Nitrospinota bacterium
CTTTCCTTCTCCTGCTTTTGCCTCTTCCCTTGCAGCAGTTGTTGCGGTCTCTTCACCCGCACTCACCTTCTTCTCCTCTGCTTCCCTTCTTGCCTCTGCTTCTGCCTTCAACTTTGCCTCTTCCTCTGCCTTTGCTGCTTCCTCTGCCTGTGCTTTTCTCTTTTCTTCTACCTTCCTTCTCGCATCTTCTTCAGCCCTTAATCTTGCATTTTCTTCAGCCTTCCTTTTCTCTTCTTCCTCCGCCTTCTTCCTTGCCTCCTCTGCCTTTCTCATCTCCTCATCTTCAGTGATTTTTTCAACAACAGGTGCCGGCGGTTTTCTCTTTGCACAGCTAATTACACTAAACATCGGAACTGAAATTAATATAAGCCCACTTAGAATAACAAATAATTTATAACCGCTATTTCTCATCAGTCCACCTCCTTATTACATATTCTGTAAAAACTATAATACCATCATTTTTATTTGTCAAGAATAATTTTTAAAATAATTTTTAAAAAAAAACTACAAGCTACGAGCTTACAAGCTACGAGCTTACTTGACGGATGCCCTTTTGTAGGATACTATTTATTTCAGAGTTACCGGGTTCAAAGTTTAGTCTCTTATTGTTTTCTTGCCATTTTGCACAAAATTTTATTCATAAGTTACTAAAACAGGTAAGTAACATTGTGTTTTAGCGTTCTAAATGCAGATTAAAATATTTTTTTCAACAACTTCAGTATCCGCGTTTTATAATTTCTGTTATTCAGAGAATCCTAACATTGTGAAGAAACAGATTCAGAATCCATCCGATAAGGATTGCATAGAAGAATATAAAGGAGGCAATCATCATCGCCCTTTTTAATCCCTGCTCCTTTACTATGACGAGAAAATTGGCAAGACAGGGGATAAAGAGTATCATTACTGCAACACCAACGGTCAACTGAATCATGTCAAGCTGATTGTTCTTTTGGAGATAAAACAGCCCTGCTGCACCATAATCCCTTCTCAAAAATCCAACGATAAATGCCCATGTAGCCTTATCAGGCAGTCCCAATAGTCCTGTTACAACAGGGTTGGTGGCTTTTTCAATAATTTTGAGGGCACCAATCCTGTCTAAAATAAAAAGACTGAATGTCCCTATAATAAATAATGGCACTGCCTCTATTAAAAACCACTTCACCCTGTAGTATGTCTTTATAAATATATTTGACAGCTTTGGAATCCTGATAGGAGGCAATTCCATGAGGAAATCGGATGATTTACCCGGAATAACCTTTGATGCCAGATACCCCACTATTATAAGCTGGATAAGGACAGTAATGATAACTACCATTAATGCCCTTTCTGAAATTCCGCCCATCATCCCGAGGACAACACCTAATTGAGCAGAGCATGGAATACCGAGTGCAAGGAGTAGTGTGGCAATAATCCTCTCCTTCCTTGTCTCAAGGATTCTTACTGTGAGGGTAGCCATAGTATCACATCCCAATCCAAGAACTATTGGCAGCACAGCCTTTCCGCTTAATCCCATCTTTTTGAAAATCTTATTCGACATCACCGTAAGTCTCGGCAGGTAACCTGAATCCTCTAAGATTCCGAAAAATATGAAGAAAAAACTGACAATCGGCAGGACTATGGATACGGCATAAGTTAAGCCCATTGTGATTATGCCGTAATCTCCAACAAAAGCATCATGGACAATCGGGATCGGGAGTATGGTATCTATAAGAATTGCAACCCATGGGTTTATGTATTTGCCGAAGACGGTCTCTTCCATAAAGTCCACAGCCACTCCTGCGCCAAACTCACCTACAAATTTATACATGAAATACAGGACAAAGAGGAGTATGGGAATTCCCCACAGAGGATGCATGGAGAGATTGCCGAGCTTTGTTCTGAATAAAGATTTGACACCGCCGCCATTCTTTACGCACTGATTATATATGCCGTTTACTACTGCATGCCTCTCTTGCTGAATTACATAACTCATGGGGTCTTTAAAATGCTTCTGGGTGTCTTCTATTACTTTTCCGACTTTGTTCAAATCAAAGTCGCGGAAATTTTCCTTTAATTTTGTGATAAGGCTTTCATCTCTTGAAAGGAGCATAGTGCTTAAACTCCTTTTTGATATAGATGTTTCAGGAAGCAGCAAAGATATCTCTCTTATTGCATTCTCTATCTTCTCGTTAAATTTTATTGAGATAGAGGGTGGACGAAAATCATGAATATTCTGTTTCAGCTCTGGAATTCCCCTCCTCTCGGTGGCTACTGTCGGTATTACCCTTACGCCTAATATTTTTTCTAATTCCTTTCTGTCTACATCTATACCCCTTTCTGCTGCCTCATCATAGACATTTAACACCTGTATAAACGGAATCCCAGCCTCTGCCAATTGAAGGGTTATAAATAACCCCCGTTTCAAATTCTTTGCATCTACTACCTGAATGACCCCTTCATGCTCCTTATCAAGCAGAATATCCCTCGTTATCCTCTCATCCTCAGACCTCGGTATAAGACTGTTTATACCGGGACTGTCAATCAGCACCATTTTGCCATTTTTGGAAAAGGGGAGGATGCCCCTGCTTATCTCCACGGTTGTGCCGGGATAATTGGATACATCTACATACTTGCCTGTCAGCAAACCGAATATTACACTCTTCCCTACATTTGCATTGCCCAGAAGGACAATGGTAGGAGATTCACCTGCTATCCCTGTTGATTTATGATTGTGCATATATATATACCTCTCCTTATTTTCATACCTTTTTTTATACAATTCCCAGATCATGCCTCACAATATCAAATGTCCGACTATAATCAGCGCTATCCAGAATATAGAGAGCATCGGCTGAATATGGGTAAGGCGGAGTTGTTTTTGCATGCCAGTCGTCATACGGTAATACATCAGGGTGCCGTTGATTGACAGGAAGAGCGTGAGGATAAAGCTCCACAGAAGGAAGATATTACTTTCCTCGGCGTAGTGTGCATGAATTATTACCGCAAGAAGTGCTAATATGTTTAAAATGACATGCACCTTCAGATATTGCCTGAAGAAAAGTTTGATATCCCTTGACCATGGAGTGAAATTCCTCGCTATCGCCCTGGCAGGATAATAGGCATTTGCTATAATAAAAAGAAAAGCTGCTGCCGTGCCGAAAAAATTGCTAATCTCTTCCATATCATTTCCTGAAAAAAGACTAATCTTAAATTTTTTATAATTTCCGATGCATTGCTTTTGGTTTTCTCCTGGGGGCTGCTTTTGGCTTTGTCTCAACACTCTCTTTTAAAGCCTTAACTCCCTCTGAGATTGCCTCTCCCGAGGCATAGACATCAAATTCAATATCTTTGTCTGTAACGAGCTTCAGGGCATCGAATGCTGCCATTCTTACCCTAACTTCACTGTCTTCAAGGGCATTTATAAGTGCAGGGGGAATCTCCTTCTCTTTTGCCCCTTTCCACCCCAAAAGGGTCGCAGCAGCAATCCGTATGTGGGAATGACTGTCCTTCAACGCATCAATTATCAGGGGTATCGAGCCTGTAAAGTCAAATTCATAGAGTGCCAATAATGAGTAAAGTCTTATCCTGATGTCTCTGTCGGCAATCTTCTCTCTGAAGAGGGGCAGGGCAGAAGGGTCATTGATAGCAGTAAGAGAATACATTATCTCTGCCGTAAAATCAGGGTCATTAAGTTTTTCTGCTTCGGTGAGTATTGACGTTGCCGCCCTGTTTCTTATTCTTCCGAGCTCCATTGCTGCAAGCACCCTGACTACAGGCTCATCACTAATAAGGCGCCTTGCTGTTTTTATAAAGTTATTTTTCTCTGTGTCCGATTCAAAACTACCATCCTTTTCGGCGTTGTCTATTAGTGACAGGATAGAGGCTTTCATTTCTTCGTTAAATTGCGGCGGCTTTGGCATCACCTTCAACAACTCTTCTTTCTCCACCTTCTCTATTTCGGTAATCCGCTCCCTGATTTTCTCAATCTCCATTTCATGCTCAGTTACGAGAGAAATGAGATTTTTCACCTCTTCCGAATTCTGAGCCCTGACTATATTCTTATGCTTTACGCTTACCTCTCCGATTTTATAGTAAAGTCCTTCTATCTTATTCTGGTAATTCCGTATTTCCCTTTCAAGAACCCTCTTTTCTTTCGGCTTTATCGCCTCTATCCCGCTTTTTACAACCACTGGCACCTGTACTGCCGCACTTTTCAGAGACTCAAAGCCCTTTTGAAAAAGGACAGAGCCGACATCATAGCCCGTCACAAGTGCAGAACCTCCCACATTTAATCCCTTTGCTATCGTCTCCAACACCTTATTCCTCTGCTCCATAAAATATCCCTCCTAAAATTAGATTCTTTGCTTCACTCAGAATGACACCCTCTCCACTGTTATTCTGAGGGCAAAGCCCGAAGAATCTCATCATTGAAATTTCCATACCGGAACGCAGGTTATATAAAAACACCTCCTATTAATCTCACTGCCATGAGCATCAGGCACAGGGCAATGATTTTTTTTATGATAACCGCTTCTGTTCTGAGAGAAATCTTTGCGCCAAAGTATGCCCCGATGATTGAGCCTACTCCCAACAAAACCGCATAATCAATATCAATATATTTTAATCCCATAAAGGTAATAACTCCCAGGAGACTGGTTATAGCGAGTATGAAATGGGAAGTGGCAGTAGCAAGATGGATTGGCATACCAAGGACAGAATACATAAGGGGCACATGGATAATACCTCCCCCTATACCGAAGAGTCCCGAGATAATCCCTACAAAGAAGCTTACGGAGAGCCCGACCGGCATATCAGGTGCATAACTGTATACCTGACCCGATGCATCTATAAGCCTCCTCTTTAGAGGCTGCTCAAGTGCATTCACCCTTACAACAGAAAGCCTCTTTCCGAAAAAAATGCTGTATGACATGAGGCTGAGTAATAAACCTAAAATAAGGGAAAAACTATTCATATCGAATGACCGGGACAGCATCGCACCGATAAATACCCCTGGAACTGCGGCAACGGAAAACTTAATCCCTATCTCATAGTCAATCCTTTTCTGTAGCATATAAGAGAATGTCCCCGACAAAGCATTCAGGTATACTACAGCCATAGAGGTGCCGATAGCGTGCTGGGGACTGAAATCGTAAAAGATTAACAGTATCGGCACATGAATGAAGCCCCCTCCTGCCCCGATGAGCGTTCCAATGGTCCCGATAAACACCCCGATCAAAAGAATCGGTATTATATCGGAAATATCGCTTAACAGCTTATGTCCATCCATTGCAGACACTGCTGCAATGGAATTGTCTGCAATACAGAGGAGCAGAAGAATTAAAATAAATATTCTCATGAAAATTATAAAAACTTGACAGGATTAACAGGATTGACAGGATTAATTTTTAAATATTTTTTATCCTGTTTTATCCTGTATATCCTGTCTAAAATCAGATTTTTTTTCTTATGCCGTGCCTGCCTTTTCCCTGACTATACTATATGCCTGCACTACTTCCTGAAAATACCTTTTCGCCTCCTCCCTCAATGTATCAGAAGGAAACCTGTCAGGATGGAATGCCACCTTGAGAAACTTATACCTCCGATCAAGCCGTGAAATATTGGTATCGTCAAACCATGAAACCCTCTGATGTCCAATATCCCTCTGTTTTCCTGCCGAGGAAAGAGATATAACTGCGAGGTCAAATATATCCTCCCTTATCTCCGCTATCTTAACAGCCATTTCATAGAAGGAGCCTTCCCCCTTCTTGACCTCATTTTGCAGAAGCTCGATTCCCCTTTGCAGCACATCGGCAGCATGGAGCACCTCATCTTCCTCAACAGCCTTTATATCTTCGAGATAATCTTTCAGCTCCCTGATGAGAAAGTTAAGGGCAGTTCTTTTATCATCTTCATAAGACCGCAGCTTTTTTCTCATATAGCTCATCTCCGATTCAATATCCCTCTTTTCAAGGGCTTCAAGCCTCTTTCCGAGACTATCTTCCCTCTCGGATGTTCTATCCCTTTCTTCTTTTATCCGAGCCATATCCTCACGGAGGCTTTGTATAAGCTGTATATCCCCCTCTTTCTCAGCCTGCAATTCCCCTACAAGATGAGAATAGCCTGACATAAATAGATATTTGGTAATGAACACCCCTACGGCAAAGGCAGATAGGATGACACCATAAAATGGGCTCACTCCTTTTAGCGGCTCTATAATAGCCTCTGGATACTGCAGATATATAAACCACCAGAGCACAGTGAGCAATACTGTTCCGTGGGCAAGCTCATCAATAAGCCATGATTTCATTATTATGAATAATAATCTCATATATAATTAGCTGTCAGCCGGAAGCTTACAGCCGTCAGCAGTTAGGTTTAGCTGATTGCTGAAAGCTGATGGCTTATTTTCCTCTGTGAAAATCTGTGTAATCTGTGGTTTCATTAAAGTTTTTGTTCATTTCACAAAAGGCACTGACTTTGCGTCTGTTTCCGATTCAAATGACCTCTCCGGTTGAAAGTCC
>JACRGN010000145.1 GCA_016234205.1 Nitrospinota bacterium
CAATCTCAGACCCAACAGGCAATCGCCCTCTTACCTTTAATATAGGGACAATTACCGCAGGTCAGACAAGGACACTTAAATATCAGTTGATAGTTGGTTCAGGCGTTACCTTTGGCAATTATGAGAATACGGCGTGGGCAAAGTATTCTGACGGAGCAGTTATTTCCAATAAGGCAACGGAAACAGTTAAAGTTGTGCCTGAACCTCTGTTTGATTTAGGAACAGTTATTGGCAAAGTCTTTTTTGATAGAAATGACAATGGTATCCAAGACCAAGCTGAAGAGCCGATCCCGAATGTGCAGATTGTTACTGAAGATGGAGCGCTTATTACCACTGATAAAGACGGCAAATTCCATTTAGTTAGCATTATTCCCGGCAGGCATTTATTCAGACTTGATGAAAGGAGTCTGCCTGAAGGCACCTATCTAACTACAGACAAGGCAGTTATCGTGGATATTACCCCTGGCATATTGGCAAAGGTAAATTTCGGAGTAAATAGAGAACAGAACACCGAACTCAGAACTCAGAGCACAGACAACGAACCACGCTCAAGGGACAACACGAATAGTTCACAGCAAAGCCACGAAACACAATCAACGGACAACAAAAACAGTTCACAGCCCACAGCTGAAGCCTCATCTCTATACGAGTCATCGACCATAACGGACATTAAAGAACACACAACAGCAGGTAGCAAACAGACCAGAGAAACCTATGAAGAACCAAAGACAGTCTCCAAATTCCAAGAACTTGTGAAAGACTTCATCTTCGTAGCACTGGCAGATGTAAAGGCAGGCTACACAGATGTATCAGGCAACATAGAGCCCGCAGAGCAGGATGATAAATACACGCAGGGATTCTGGCAGGAAGGAAGAGTTGCCTATTATTTAAAAGGAAAGATTAAAGGGAAATATTTAATCACCTCAAGCTTGGATACAGAAAGAGACAAAAAAGAATTATTTAAGAATTTAGACCCTGATAAATACTATCCGGTCTATGGAGACAGTTCCTCTGTTAATTACGATGCTACTAACACCTTAGGGATGCTTTACCTCCTGATTGAATGGGATAAATCAAGTGTTTTATGGGGGAATTATAATATCGCGATTCCTGACACAGAATTAGCGTCTTTTAATAGGACACTTTATGGCGGAAAGGTTCATTATGAGACAGTCTCTACTACCCAATTCAGTGAGCCGAAGACAAAATTAATTATCTTTAAATCAATTGCCGGGCAGAGGGCAGCGCACAATGAATTCACAGGCACAGGCGGCTCTTTATATTATTTAAAGAATAAAGATATTATTGAAGGCTCGGATAAGGTAAAAATAGAGGTAAGGGATAAGATTACCGGATTGGTTTTGGCTACAAAGGAGATGAAAGAAGACGTAGATTATGAGATAGATTATTCAAATGGTCGGATAATCTTCTGGCAGCCAATCTCTTATATCACTGAATCAGACTCTATTATCTCCAGTTATCTCTTGGATGGCAATCCTGTTTATGTGGTAGTGGATTATGAATATGAGGTAAGGGATAAATATGATGAAGGAACTTATGGCGGTCGTGTTCAGCAGTCCATAACTGATTATTTGAGAATTGGCGGCACTTATATAAAGGAAGAACAATTAAATAAAGACTATGAATTAAAAGGAACAGATACTACCATTCATTTGGGCAAGGACATTAAGCTTACAGGTGAATATGCAGAAAGTCAATCCGAAGAACTAGGAAGTTTCATCTCTACAGATGGAGGCTTGAGTTTTACAGAACTGGCAACCGGTGATTTAGAGAAAGGCAGGGCATATGGACTAAAAGGCGAGGCGAATCTTTTTAATAAATTAGGTTTATCCGGTTATTATAAGAAAATTGAAAAAGGCTTTTCCTCTACTTCTACTACTTCGCAACAAGGCAAAGAACTGATAGGAGCAGGCTTAACTTATGACCTGAGCTCCAAAACAAGGTTAAAAATTACCCATGACATTCAAAAACTCATTGATAATGGAAACCTGCAGACCCAACTTCAGGTAGGCGCTCAAGAAACCCAAACAACTACTGCCCAAATAACCCATGAGAGGGGAAAATTGAAACTTACTGGCGAATATCGTCATCAGGAAGTAACCGAGAAAAAAGACCAGTTTGTGTCTGAGACAAACACAGATGAAGATACTGTAGCCTTAAGGGGTGATTATAAGGCAACGGAAAAAACAACTCTTTTCTTAGAGCAGCAATCAACGCTTAAAGGCACATCCAATCATCAGACAACTGCAGGAATAGATACCAAGGTCAACGAATACTTATCCCTGAAGGCAAAGGAAACCATCGGCACTCAAGGTGATGCTACAAGTTTAGGCGCAACTGTAAAGGCGGACAAATTTGAGGTTTATGGTGATTATACTCATACAAATTATAACACTGGTGATATCGGTGATAGCGCATCAATAGGAAGCAGAATTAAATTAGACGATAAAAACGAGATTTATAATACCTTGTCTGTTTCCAACTCCGCTGCAGAAGGAGAAAAAACTGCCAGTGTCATTGGCGCCAAGAGAAAACTTAACGATAAATTAGAATTGACCGCTGAGAAGGAATACACCTTAACCAAGGAGGAAACATCTAATACCAATATTTTTGGTCTATCCGGCGATGTCAATGACAAATGGGCAGCAAGCCTGAGGTTTGAAAGAGGAATTGTGCAGAATCATGATGCTACGCGCACAGAGCGCAATGCAGGGTCAGTGGGCATGGGTTATGTAAATAAAGACTCCCAGACAGGCAGTGTAATATTTAAGTCATCAA
>JACRGN010000143.1 GCA_016234205.1 Nitrospinota bacterium
GGTGATTATAAAACTCTCATCCTCAAAACCGATTAACCAGCCCTCCTTTAATCTCATTATCAAGGCAGTGCAAAACGGCGGGACCATCTTAGAAAACTATTTTCTGGCAATAGATTTTCAGAAGAGCCTTTCACTTAACCTTCCCTCAACAGATGAAAATACAAAAACTGATACCCCAAAAAAGAAAGATGCAGGGCAAGATAAAATAGTTACAGAAGAGATCGTCCAGAAACCCGCCACAGAGGTATCAGGTGAAGTAAAATTAGAGGGGCAGACAACGGCAGTCATTCCTTCACCGGCGATAAAAACCTTTACAGTAAAAAACGGGGATACATTATACAGGATTGCAAAGAAACTGGGAGCAATGGCAAAGGAATCTGTCAGGCAGGCACAAAATGCACTTGACCAGATTGTCGTGGCAATCTGGCAGAAAAATAAGGATAAGTTTATAAATAACAATATGAATAAACTGAAAAAAAATACTATCCTTGATATAGAAAGCATAAAAGATTCTGCCTCTGCCATCCCTCTCACGGAGGCAAGAAGGGTAATCTATGAACATTGGCGTGAATGGAAGAACAGGGAAAATGGTGCAGACAAAATACAGGTTACAGAGCTTGCCGATGATACAAAGGCTTCTGAACATCCATTCCAAATTGAAGGCTTTACAGGTGTTGATACAATAAGGCAAAAGATAATGGACTGGAAAAAAGACTGGGAATTGGAAGATATAGAAAAATATATATCACATTATTCAAATGGTTTTACATCAGACGGAAGTAACCTCTCTTCATGGAGGGAGTATAAGAGCAATTTCAATAAAAGACATGACGGGATTGAAATCTCTATAGATAACATGCAGATAAGGAAAGAGAAGAAACTGCTTATAGCATCGTTTCGGCAAAAATTCAAATCAGATAAGATGGAGAGTATCGGGACAAAGACACTCTATTTTGAAAATGATAACGGCGAGTGGAAGATAAAGAATGAAAAATGGAACAGGTATATTGAGAAAAATAATCAGAATACCCATCCGTATGTTATTCATATGTCCTCCTTCAGAGACAGGGAATCTGCCGTAAAGGAGGTCAACTATTACAGAAAAAAAGGGTATTCCGCCTATGATGTATCATTTAAGTTAGGTGATAAAGGTACATGGTACAGGGTCTTGATTGACAGATTCTCATCAAAGGGAGAGACACAGGAATTTGCAATGGCAATCACTAAGGAGGGACATGCAGATTATGCAAAGGAGCTGGACCTCCCATATGCAATAGAGACAGGGGTATTTGAGTCATACGAAGAGGCAGTTAAGGAACTCTTAAAATTAAGAGAGATGGGGTATTCGCCCTATCCATTGATGCTATGCAGTTCCGATAAATGCTCATACCAGATACTCATCGGGGCATACGGCAATACCAACAATGCCACACCGATATCCGAGGAATTAGTCAGCAAGGGCATCCAGAATAAGATAGTCCAGCCGTAAAAACCTTTTGCCACTGACTTTCACTGACAATATAAAACAGGTAGAGGTAAAGGTAGACGCAGAGAAAAAATCTTTACCTTTATCTGTGTCTTTACCTTATTTTTTTTAGTCTGTGTATGTCTGTGGCTAATATCTCTATTCCACTGTTACACTCTTTGCCAGATTCCTGGGTCTATCCACATTGAGCCCCCTGCGGAGTGCCACATAGTAAGCCAAAAACTGAAGTGGTATGGACATGATAATGGGAGTAAGATACTCACTTGTATGAGGGACATAGAGGACATGCCTTGCCATTTTAACAACCTCAGTATCCCCTTCTGTCGCAAATACGATAACAACACCATTTCTAGCCTTTACCTCTTCTATATCTATCAGACTCTTTTCATATAAACTGTTCTTTGGGGCAAGGATTACCACAGGGGTATGTTCATCAATAAGGGCTATTGGCCCATGCTTCATCTCCCCTCCCGGATACCCCTCTGCATAGATATATGAAAGCTCCTTCATCTTCATTGCCCCTTCCAATGCAACCGGATAGTTTATCCCTCTTCCGAGATATAGAAATCCCTTCTTTTCGTAGAACATCTTTGAGAGCCCCTCTATCTCCTCCTCAAGCCCCATGACATCCTCTATCTTTCCCAAGACAGTAACAATATCATTAATCAATCCTGCAGTTTTATTATCATTGATAACACCCTTAAGTTTTGCAAGATATACTGAGAGTATGTAAAGGGCTGAAAGGCTGCTTGTAAATGTCTTTGTAGATGCAACACTTATTTCAGGACCAGCGTGGATATTTATGGTACTGTCAGACTCCCTTGATAGACTGCTCTCAATAGTATTGCAGATGGATACAGTCTTTGCCCCCTTTTTCTTTCCATCCCGCAGGGCAGCAATAGTATCCACCGTCTCCCCTGATTCAGATATGGCA
>JACRGN010000141.1 GCA_016234205.1 Nitrospinota bacterium
ATAGATGGCAAAAGTTTTAATAACTGGTGGTGCAGGATTTATTGGTTCTCATTTATCGGAAGAACTCTTGAAGCGGGGTGAAGATGTCTTTGTTATTGATGACCTCTCAACAGGGAGTATTGAAAATATTGAGCATCTCAAGAATAACCCGAAATTTCATTATAGTATTGATACAATAAAAAACGAGCCGTTGTTAGCCGAACTTGTGGACAGATGCGATGTAGTGTATCATCTGGCGGCGGCTGTTGGTGTCAAGCTGATAATTGAAAGCCCTGTCAATACAATTGAAACCAATATCTACGGGACAGAATTGGTTCTTAAGTGTGCAAATAAAAAGAAGAAAAAGGTGATGGTTGCATCTACTTCCGAGGTGTATGGTAAGAATAATAATGTACCTTTCAAGGAAGACTATGATGTGGTGCTTGGCTCTACGAAGAATGGGAGATGGAGTTATGCCTGTTCAAAGGCGATTGATGAGTTTCTTGCCCTTGCATACTGGAGAGAGAAAAAACTTCCTGTTGTTGTCGTCAGATTCTTTAATACTGTTGGACCAAGACAGACAGGAAGATACGGGATGGTAATCCCAAATTTTGTAAAGCAGGCACTACTCGGACATCCCATTACTGTCTATGGAGATGGAAAGCAGTCAAGGAGTTTTACCTATGTGGGTGATGTGGTAAAGGGCATCACTGAGCTTATGAATAATCCAAAGGCGGTTGGAGAGGTCTTCAATATTGGGCATGGCAAGGAAATCACAATTTCCGAACTTGCAGGCATGGTAAAAAAAATTACGAATAGCAAATCTGAGATTGTATATATCCCTTATGATAAGGCTTATGAAGAGGGCTTTGAGGATATGCAGAGAAGGTCGCCTGATATTTCAAAGATAAACAAACTGATAGGCTATAAGCCGACAATGGATATGAAGGAAATACTGGAAAAGGTGGTAGAATATTTTCTGTCAACAAATGCCCATTTATAAGAACAAGAACCTGATTTTAACCACTGAGACACTGAGGCACAGAGAGAGGCAAAAGCAAAAAATATTAAGGGGAAAGGGAGAAGATGGAGAGATGGAGAAAAGGCAGAATAAAATATTTTTTCATTCACACTTTCTGAATTTTCCCCATTTCTCCTTATTGTTTTCCTCTGTGTCTCCGTGCCTCTGTGGTAAATTTTTATAATTTTACATGCATTAAAGATATTGTAGAATCTTTTAATGGAAAGGGGGGATAAAGATGGGGAACGTTGTAAAAAAGAGGAAAAAGAAGATGAGAAAGCATAAGCTGAAAAAAATGAGGAAAAGGATGAGACATAAGAAATAATAAATCCTAAATACGAAGCACGAAATCCGAAACAAATGCAGATAACCAAATATTAAATTCCAAAAAGTTTTTGATATTTGAAAATTTTGATTTCGGGGCACCCAAACTTCGGGGCACTCAAACGAAGTTTGGGTCGTGTTTCGAATTTTTATAGTCTGTAATTATATTATGAATAATGAAGAACTAAATAAATGCATCAAACAATTGAACAGTTCCGACAGTCAGCTCCGCCGTGAGGCAGCAGAAATGCTTGGCGAACCTGGCGGTAGTGCTGCCATTACACCGCTTGTAAGACTTATCAGGGATAATAATAAAGGGGTTCAGCAGGCGGCTATAGATTCTCTCATTAAAATAAGAGGAAAAGATACCATAAGAAATATAATTCCACTTTTAACTGATGAAGGCGCTGCAGTTAGAAATATAGCAATAGAAATTCTACAGCAGATAGGAAATGACGATATATGGGCTATTATTAAAGAATTAAAAAATATAAATAATGATGTGAGAAAATTTGCTGCTGACCTGCTCGGCTTATTATCTAATAGAGAAGCAGTGGAGCCATTGATAGAGGCTGTATCTGATACCGACCCGAATGTCAGGGCATCTGCTGTGGTAAGTCTTGGATTGCTGAAAGACAAGAGGGCTTTGCATGTATTGATTAATTCCCTTAATGATGAGGAATGGATAAGGTTTTCAGCCATAGAGGCATTGGCTGAGATGGGGGATAAAAGTGCAGTCGGACCGCTTTTAAATACATTGAATACAGCCAATCAGCTAATAATAGCTGCAATAATTGAATCATTGGGACATTTGAAAGACACTAAATCTGCAAAGCCTCTTTTGAAATATATAAAGAGTACAAATAAAAATATCAGAAATCTTGTATTAAAAGCCCTCGATGAAATATCTGAGGAAAATGAGATTACTTATACTGATGTAGATAGAGATGAATTGTTTGTCTTTCTGAAAGATGCCCTAAATGATGATGACCCTGTTATTCAGGATTGCGCTGTCAGATGGCTGACAAGATTAAAGGATGCAAGAGGGATTGAACCGTTGCTCAGACTCGCCACGAAAACAAGCTGGGACTTTCCTGATAGGCTGAATCTGATTGCAAAGGCACTCGTTGCTATAGGCAATATCCCCATACTCCTGACGAAACTCAGAGATTCTGACAAAAAGGGGAGGCTGATTATAATAAGTGTCTTCGGAGAGTTCAGAGACCCGTCTGTTACCTTGAGACTGCAGTCTGTTTATTCAAGGGCTGATGAAGAGGAGAGGTTTGTTATCGTCTCTGCCGCCGGGAAGATAGGGACAGATGAGGCAGTTGAGATTTTAACAAAGGCACTTCATGATTCCAATGGTCATGTCAGGAGAGAGGCGGCATCATATCTTGGAAGATTGAAGGAGAAAAAAGGTGTCCATATTTTGCTTTCCATATTTGAAGGAGACCACTATCATGATGTCAGAGAAACCGCAATGAAGGCACTTGCAAATATAGGGACTGACGAGGTATTTGAAAATTTTATCAAGTTTCTCTCATCCACGAGCCCTGAAATTCGTGAATTGGCAATAGAGGGGTTAAGGATAATGCATAGGCCTGAAGGGATAGAAAATATACAGGAGGTTCTAAACGACCCGAACTGGAGAGTAAGGAAGGCTGCAGTAAATGCCCTCTCCCAATTTAACGGTGAAAGCATAATTGAAAGTCTTATTAATACCATGTCAGATGAAAATGAGCATGTAAGGCTTGCAGCCGTTCAATCAATGGCAAGATTTTCGGGTGAGAAGGTTGTTAAATCTATTATAGCTGCCCTTAACGATGGTGATATATGGGTTCGTTTTCAGGGGGCTGAGACCCTTGGAATTATGAGAGAAAAAAGCGCCATAGATTCACTAATAAAAAAATTAAATGATGATGACCCCGTTAAGATTGCCGCTGCCAAAGCACTTGGAGAGATAGGAGATAGGGGTGCATTAGGTGCCTTAGAGTTATTAAAGAAAAATAATAATCCGGATATAAGTAATGCTGCATCCATAGCTATAGAGCATATACAAAATAAATAAAGGCAGGTGTATTAGAATCTTGGAAACAACTAATGAGTCTTTACAGAATAAAGGGAATGAAAAACTATCTCTTGACACTTTTCAGCAGTTGAGGGATTTGATATATGAGAAGTGTGGAATATTTTATGCTGAAAATAAAAAGTATTTAGTAGAAAATCGATTAATGAGGAGGTTAGAGGAATTCGGATTTAATACATTTGAAGAATATCTCTATTTTCTTAAGTATGATTCACGGAAAAACAATGAATTAAACTTCCTTTTCGATGCAATCACTACAAATGAGACAAGTTTCTTCAGAAACCCGCCTCAATTAGAGGCATTCGAAAAAGGGGTGTTACCTCTTGTTATTGAAAATTTAAAGAAATCTTCAAACAGTAAGCTGCGAATATGGAGTTCTGCCAGTTCAACAGGGGAAGAGCCATATACCTTAGCCATTATGCTCTCTGAGAACAGGGCTATAATGTCAGGTATTTCATCTGAGATTATGGCAAGTGATATAAGCGAAGGCGTTTTAGCATCTGCCCGCAAAGGTGTTTATGGAACAAATTCAATCAGGAGCACCTCTAAGTATCTTATTGATAAATATTTTATAGTAAATTCCGATACTTATACTATTAAACCTGAAATAAAGAATATGGTTAAATTTAGCAACATAAACCTCTATGACCAGCTTAAGATGAAGACGATGAGGGGGTTTGATGTCATATTCTGCAGGAATGTCCTCATATATTTTGATGATAAGGCAAAAAAACAGATTATAGCCAGTTTATATGACAGCCTTAATCCAAATGGCTATCTTCTTATAGGACATTCAGAGTCTCTGCACAATATATCAAGGGCTTTTAAATTGGTAAATTTCAATAGAATGCCTGTGTATAAAAAAGAGTGAAAGGAGGTGGATTATGAATTTTTTTGATTTTAAAACAGACAATACGGCTTATTACATTGCAGCTATATTTTTTTTAATTCTGATTTATATTATGTATTATCTGGAAAAAAGAGATAGACGGAAAATGCAGCTTGATATAGAAAGGATGCTCGAGATGGATATTACACCGAAACGAAAAGGAGATGAGCGGATCAGAGAGGAATTTGAGATGAGAAAGAGTCTAAGAGTCTAAAAGTCTAAAAGTAAAAACAACTCTTAGACTTTTAGACTGTCTTGGAGGGTTATGTCAAAAAATATAATGGTAGTGGATGATAGCTTTACAACCCGAAAGATGTTGTCTTTTCTTTTAAAAGGGGAGGGGTTTAATGTGGTATCAGCAGAAAATGGTATAGATGCGCTGGAAAAATTAACATTTTCAGATATAGATGTTATAATTACAGATCTGAATATGCCGCAGATGGATGGACTTGAACTTATAAATTCTTTAAAAAAGAATCCTGACTATAAGGATATTCCTGTTATAATGCTGACAACCGCGTGTGAAGATAGTGATAAACAAAAAGGGATTGAGGCAGGTGCATCGCTGTATTTGATCAAACCTATATCTCAGGATGTTTTGATAAAGGAGGTGAAGAAGTTTCTTGGATAATTAACTGACGAATAAGGAAATTATAAAATCTTTTGCCACAGAGGGCACAGAGAACACAGAGGAAAACAATAAGGAGAAAGGGGGAAATTCGAGAAAGAGGGAATGGAAAATTTATTTTGCCTTTTCTCCATCTCTCCATCTTCTGCTTTTCTTCTTAATTTTTTTGTTTTTATCTCTCTCTGTGACCTCTGTGTTCTCTGTGGCTAATCAGGTTTTTGTTCTTTAGAAAGGAGGGTTTATGGCAGATTTAGATACAAACATGAAGGTATTGTTAGTGGATGATTTTGCCACCATGAGGAAGATTGTGAGGAACATCCTCGGTCAATTAGGCATAAAAAATGTGGATGAGGCGGATGATGGAAGCACAGCACTTCCAAAGCTAAAACAGAATAAATATGACATTGTAATCTCCGATTGGAATATGCCAAAGATGACAGGTTTGGATTTACTTAAGGCTGTAAGGGCTGATGAAAATCTAAAGTCTCTTCCATTTCTTATGGTAACTGCAGAGGCGTTGAAAGATAATATTGTAGCAGCGGCTCAGGCAGGTATAAGTGATTATGTTGTAAAGCCGTTCACCGCAGCAACACTGGAAGAGAAGTTGAAGAAGATATTTGCGAAATGACCCTGAAAGGGTCATGCTGAACTTGTTTCAGCATCTCTTATAATTTTCGAGACCCTGAAACGACCCATGAAACAAGTTCAGGGCATGGTTCAGGGTGACAACAATAACTAAGGGAGAAAATATGAATGTTGAATTTATTAATGCGTTTTTAAATGCCGGAATAAGGGTTTTGGAGACAATGGCATTTGTAAAGCCAGTCGCTGGAAAGCCATTTTTAAAACAGGATAAGCTCTCAAGGGGGGATATTTCAGGGGTGATTGGATTAACAGGTTCAAAGAGGGGGGCGGTTGTTTTTAGCCTCTCAAAAGAGGCAGCATTAAAGATTGTATCGTCAATGCTCGGGCAGCAGTATACAGAGATGAATGATGAGGTCAGGGATGCTGTAGGCGAGCTGACAAATATAATTGCAGGAGATGCAAGGAGAGAGCTTGCAGAGAAAGGGCATGTATTTGAGGCGGGGATACCGACAGTCATTATAGGTAAAGGTCATGAGGTAGTAAGTATTGTAAGGGAACCTACAATTGCAATACCATTTAAGATTGATAATGACCCTTTTATAGTAGAGGCAAGCTTTGAAAAGTAGTGTCAGTGTCAGTTTACAGTGTTAGTAAACCCTATTTTTTTACTGTCACTGACACTAATCACTGACACTTACAGGGAGGTAATATTATGCCAGTAGATTCTCCGATTGATGAGATGCGGGAGATAGTGAATGACTTTATTCTGGAGACAGAGGAACTCCTTTCAGGATTAGACCAGGACCTCGTTGAGATGGAAAAGTCTCCCGACGACCTCAATCTCCTTAATAAGATATTTCGTTCTGTTCATACAATAAAGGGTGCTGCAGGATTTCTTGGTTTTAGCCAGATGGTGGAACTTGTCCATCACGCAGAGGATGTTTTAAATAAGCTCCGTCACGGAGAACTGAAGGTAAATTCAAAGATAAATGATGCAATATTAAAATCAGTTGACATAATAAAACTTCTTTTAACTGATATAAAAAACAATGATATTAAAGATATTGACCTGTCAGGCATATTAAGTGAACTTACAGATATTCTTAGCGGAAAGGTGGTTGAGGCTCCTGCAGGCAAGGAGGCTGCCCCTAAAAAATTAGGTGAAATCCTGGTTGAAGAGCAGGTTGTTACTGAAGAACAACTGGAAGAGGCATTGGAGTCACAGGTCCCGCCAAAACTTGGAGAGGTTTTAGTAGAGAAAAAATTTGCAACAGAAGATCAGGTTCAAAAGGCGCTCAGTAAGCAGGGTGCCGCTGTACAACCTCCTGAGCAGACAATCAGGGTTGATATCAACAGGCTTGACAATGTTATGAATCTTGTAGGCGAAATGGTTCTTGGAAGAAACAGGCTCCTCCAGCTTGTATCAAAGCTGGAGCAGCAGTATGAGGATAGCGAAATCATTGGAACCTTAAATGAGACAGCGTCTCATATAACCCTTATTACTACTGATCTCCAGTTGGCAGTAATGAAGACAAGGATGCAGCCGATTAAAAAGGTATTCAGCAAATTCCCCCGAATGGTAAGGGATATGTCAAGAGATTTGGGGAAAGAGATAAATCTTGAGCTAATCGGTGAAGAAACTGAGCTTGACAAATCTGTTATAGAGGAGATAGGGGACCCTCTTGTCCACCTTGTCCGAAATTCCATAGACCACGGCATAGAAATGCCGAATGAGAGAATATCAGCAGGAAAGGATAAGGTCGGGCAGGTGAGGCTATCTGCATATTATGAGGGAAATAATATTGTCATAGAAATTAAGGATGATGGAAAGGGGATGGATGTTGACAGGATAAAGGAAAAGGCTGTAGAAAAGGGGATGATAACCCCCGAAGAGGCATCCCGGATGAGTAAAAAAGATGTTATAAGTTTCATATTCGCCCCTGGATTCAGCACTGCTAAAAAGGTAACCGATGTATCGGGGAGAGGCGTCGGGATGGATGTGGTCAAGACAAATATAACAAAGCTGAACGGTTTGATTGATATTGACTCTGACTATGGAAAGGGGTGTGTTATATCAATTAAGCTCCCTCTTACTATTGCAATAATGCAGTCGTTGATGGTTGGAACTGGCAATGAGATATTTGCATTACCCCTGGCATC
>JACRGN010000142.1 GCA_016234205.1 Nitrospinota bacterium
TATTATGAAACTGTTTCATCGCCGAGAGATGCACTTGCATGGCTGTCGCAAAATATTAATGAATTAATTAATCATAAGTTTGATTACTATGCAGTAATGGCTTACCACAGGCAGATGAAAAGGGAATTAGGATTCTCGGATGAAAAGATATATGAGATGTTAAGCATGATGACTGATTCTATTATAGATAAAGTTGGGACATCCAAGATATTAATGAAGGTTCAGGTAATGGACTGGGATACAAAAGCGTCTATACCGGAAGGTGAAATTGAAACTGCTATAAATTCCATCAAGAACGGCAGGGATATAAATCTCTCATTCGTCCCTGTTACAGAAGATACACCATTAAACATTATTGAAAAGGCTTTTACCAATAGCCTGTTATAAATTTCACCAACCGACACTGAACACTGACACTGTCACTGTTTATATGGTGGTATCAGTTTATCCTTTCCATATCCGATTAAGTCTTTCCTCCCTGCCTGCATTAAAGCCTCTTTTACAAGGTAATAATTAGCAGGGTCATGGTAACGCATCAGTGCCTTTTGCAGCCTCTTTTCTCTGACTGTCCTCGCACAATAGACTTTTTTAAATGTAATAGGGTCATATCCTGTATAATACATGGCAGTGGCAAGTGTCATTGGTGTTGGAATAAAATCCTGCACCTGCTGAAGCCTGAATCTGTTCTTTTTAAGATAGAGGGCAAGGTCTATCATATCTTTCAAATCACTGCCGGGATGGCTTGAGATAAAATATGGGACGATATACTGCTCTTTCCCGCAATCCTTAGAGAACCTGTCAAAATTATTTTTAAATTTATTAAAGGCTTCAATCTCCGGCTTTTTCATCAACTCCAATACCCTATGTGATGTATGCTCAGGCGCTACCTTCAGATGCCCTCCAACATGATAGGTTGTTAATTCCTTGATATACTCCGGCGACCCCAGTGCAAGGTCATATCTGACGCCAGATGCAATAAAGACTCTTTTTACCCCTTCCATCCCCCTCGTTTTTCTTAAGAGTTTAATCTGCGATGAATGGTCAGTATCCATGAATTTACAAATATTGGGATGAACGCAGGAAAGCCTTCTGCACTTTGATTCCACATCCCTATCTTTGCATCTCAGACGATACATATTTGCTGTAGGACCTCCAAGGTCAGAGACAATCCCTGTAAAACCCTTTAACTTTTTCAGGTCTTCCACCTCTTTCAGTATTGAATTTTCACTCCTTGACTGAATAATCCTCCCCTGATGCTCTGTAAGGGAGCAGAATGTGCATCCGCCAAAACACCCCCTCTGAATGGTAACAGAAAATTTAACCATCTCAAGGGCAGGAATTTTTTCTTTATACGATGAATGAGGCTCTTTTATAAAGGGGAGATTGTAAATCTTATCCATCTCCTCCATAGTTAAAGGTAAAGATGGCGGATTGACTTTCACATATCTATTTCCATGCCTCTGGAATAAAACCCTTGCATTGAATGGATTGCTTTCAAGGTGAAATATGCGGGATGCCCTTGCATAAGCCATTTTATCCTTTATGACATCTTCACAGGACGGAAGGAGGATATAATCTTTTCCCTCCACACCTTCAACAGAAGATGTTAGAACTGCAGTCCCCCTTACATTTTTTATATTTGAAATATCTTCTCCATTGGAAAGCCTCCTCGCTACTTCTTCTATAGGCTTCTCCCCCATCCCGAATATGAGTAAATCCCCCTTAGAATCTACGAGTATTGACTTCCTAACTTTATTATCCCAATAGTCATAATGGGCAAGTCTCCGCAATGACGCCTCAATCCCGCCAATAACCGTAGGAACTCCGGGATATGCCTCCTTTACCCTGTTTAGATAAACAATAGTTGCCCTGTCAGGTCTTAATCCGGACTTCCCAGCGGGAGAATATGCATCATCACTTCGGGGTTTTTTATGGGCTGTATAATGGTTGAGCATAGAGTCCATCGCACCGGCAGATATTCCAAAAAAGAGCCTTGGCCTGCCGAGTTTCATAAAGTCTTTTGTATTTCTCCAATCAGGCTGTGCTATTATTCCTACTCTATAGCCGAGGGACTCTAAATATCTGCCGATTAAAGGGACACCAAAGGATGGATGGTCTATATACGCATCCCCGCTGATAAGGATTATATCCAGCTCATCCCATCCCCTATTCTTAGCTTCTTCCATACTCATGGGGAGAAAATTTGATTTATTCATGTTAAATTATAAAATAAGGAGAAAGGGAGAATGGGCAGAAATGGAGAAAGAAAAAGGATCCCTTAAAAAAAATTCTTTTCTCCCTTTCCCAAATTTCCCCATTTCTCCTTAATCTTTTCCTTTTGCTCTTTATTTTTGTGTTCTTTTTGTCTTTGTGGTAAAAATATTCTAACAATATGAGAAATTATATCATAAAAAGAATTCTCCTGTTTTTTCCTGTCGTAATAGGTGTAATAACACTTGTATTTCTCATAATACATCTCATTCCTGGCGACCCTGTAGAGATGATGCTTGGGGAGAATGCTCAAATCTCTGATAAAGAAAAATTACGAGATGACCTCGGACTTAATAAGCCAATAATTGACCAGTATCTTACTTTTATGATTAATGCCTTTAAAGGAGATTTGGGAATGTCTATACATTCACAAAAGCCAGTCTTTACAACTATATTGGAAAGGTTTCCTGCAACATTAGAACTGACAATCTGTGCGATTCTCTTAGCAGTGACAATCTCCATACCCCTTGGAATTATAGCAGCTTACAGACAATACTCCATATTTGATAACGGCTCAATGTTCTTATCACTCCTCGGCATTTCAATGCCCAATTTCTGGCTCGGTCCCCTTTTGATAATCTTATTCTCTATAATGCTTGGCTGGCTTCCTGTTGCAGGGAGAGGAGGTATAAGCCATATTATCCTTCCATCAATAACCTTAGGAACTGCACTATCTTCAATCCTCAGCCGGATGACCCGTTCAAGCATGATTGATTCCCTGAAGGAGGAATATGTAACAACAGCGAGGGCGAAGGGATTAAGTGAGAATGTCGTAGTAATAAAACATGCCCTTTCAAATGCAATGATACCAATTATAACCATAGTAGGGCTTCAATCCGGCGCCCTTCTCTCAGGTGCAATAATTACAGAGACAATATTTTCATGGCCCGGGATAGGAAGGCTTACAATACAGGCAATCAATACGAGAGACTATCCTCTGCTGCAGGGCTGTATACTCATTATTTCCTTAAGCTATGTAGTGGTCAATCTTATTACAGACATACTCTACGCATATTTTGACCCAAGGATTAAGTATGAATAATAAAAGTGGCAAGTGGCAAGTGGCAAGTGACAAGATAAAAAACAAGTTAATTTTTATTGGAGGGTTTGTAATCTTATTCCTGATATTGACTGCCCTATTTGCCCCGCTAATGGCACCTTATGACCCAAAGGAGCAAAATTTATATGAAGGATTAAATACCCCTGACCACAAACACCCATTCGGACAGGATAGACTGGGAAGGGATATTTTAAGCAGAGTAATATACGGTTCCAGAATATCCCTCCTCGTTGGAATATTAGTTGTAGGCATATCTTCCACCATTGGCATAACTATCGGCTCTATTTCAGGTTATATCGGCGGAAAGGTTGATGAAATCATAATGAGGTTCTGTGATATTGTCCTTGCATTTCCGGGAATACTCCTCGCCATAGCCATTATGTCAGTATTGGGACCAAGTTTGAACAATGTAATTATTGCGTTATGTGCAATGGGATGGGTTAGCTATACCCGTCTTATAAGGGCTCAGATACTCTCCTTACGGGAGAGGGAGTTTGTAGTCGCTGTAGATTCATTGGGAGGAAGCTCATTTAGAATAATATCAAGACATCTCCTGCCGAATGTAATATCACCTTTAATTGTAGAGGCAACATTCGGAATGGCAGGCACAATAATAGCCGAAGCAGGTTTAAGTTTCTTGGGCCTTGGAGTCCAGCCCCCTAATCCAAGCTGGGGCTCTATGCTAAATGAAGGGAGACAGTTTCTTCTTATAGCACCTCACCTGACCATATTTCCCGGTCTTGCAATAATGATTACAGTTCTCGGGTTCAATTTTCTTGGAGACGGGATAAGGGATTTAATGGATGTTAAGAATAAATAACAAATCCCAACACCCAAATCCCAAGCAAATTCAAAAGATTGAGATTTCGGGGCACTCACGATAGTGGGTCGTGAAATTTGGAGTTTATTTGGAATTTAGTGCTTGATTATTGGATATTTGATATGGAAATTGGGTTTTCCTTGTAATGTCCCCCCAGAAATTCTCATCTATGCTGTGGCATGTCCTGCACTCTTTCGCCCTCTTAAAACTTTCAGATGGATATTTCTTTGATATATTTATAACATGGTCATCGGGGGATAGATTCCTGTGGACATGACAACTCTGGCAGTATTCATAAGCAACCTTATTCCCTTCATTTGTAGGCAGTTTCCCATCAAATGCCTGTTTGAGGACAGACTTACTACAGCCACTAAATATTAAAGGGACTGCTAATATAAAAACAATGTAATATCTCTTCATATTTTATATAATACGGTTAATCTTAACAGGAGTCAAGGACGATTAAATATTTCGGGTCTTTCGTATTTTAGTTGAAAGGGGGGTCTGTTCGGGGAACAGACCCTACTGTAGGGTTCGTTCCCTGAACGAACTGCTAAATCCTAAACAAATCCAAAATGCTAAATTCAAATATCCAAAACCTCTACCAAATAGGTTGTTGTTTTGAATTTTTGATTTTGAACATTTGATATTGTTTAGAATTTAGGATTTCGGATTTAGGATTTTTAATGGTCATGTCAACTTTTTTACGATGTCCCTTAAATCTCTTCAGTCTAAAGATGCCCTCCCTCTCCTTCTCCTCCAGCATCCTCTGAATATACTTAATCCTCTTCTCCAGAGATGGGATTAATATATCATCAAGTGCATTTATCCTGCGGCTGGTTGTCTGAATCTCGATTCCCAATCTCTTAAGCCTTACCTCCTTTGAGGCTACGGAAACAATACTGCCCAGCACATCTTCAAACTTTTCCGTTACTTCATTGAGCCTATAAGGCTCGGATATAGGTGATGTTCCCCTCGCATCTATCGCCCTCTTTAAATTTACCTCCTCTATCTCAGGAACTATAACA
>JACRGN010000140.1 GCA_016234205.1 Nitrospinota bacterium
CTGAAATATTTTTTTGATGTCTTTAATTCCCCGCTTCTGAACATCAGGTTGCCGAGAATAAAATATGCAAGAACATAATTATTGTCAAGATAAATTGTCCTTTTCAACGACTTGACAGCATCTTCAACCCTCCCCTGCTCAATAAGGATTGTAGCAAAGAGATAATGATAATTTGGATTGAGCCTGTCAGATGCAATTGCCCTTTCACACCATTTTATTGCATCGCCAAGCCTCCCCTGATTGGCATAATCCCTTATCAACATTGCATCCTTCTTTAAATCTGCCCTCTGCCTTTCTCTCTCTGGTTCTTCAATCTTCTTCTCTTGCCTTTTATTTAATTGTAAAGATTTGTCAATATCAACAGACGGCAAGGCAAAAGATGGAATATCCTTCGGCTGAAATTCTTTCACCTCGTGAGTCTTTATTTCATCTTTTCTGTAAATAGCAGCATCATTATAATTAACTATAGTCCATTGAGATGACAGAGGCTTAACAAAGTCTGTGGGTCCCACAGAGAGCCAGCCTTTATCAACAAGCGAGTTATAGAAACTGTGAACTACCCTGTTTGAGAGTTCATGAGAAAAATACATGAGGACATTATGGCAGAAGATTATATCTATGCCATTGGTGTTATTCAAAAGTGACGGATAAACATCTTCAGCAAGGTTAAGATATTCAAACACTGCCATCTTCTTAACATCAGGGATTATCTTATAATTTCCATCTTTCGTATTTTTAAAATAACCCTCCTTAACCCATGATGGGGTATTACGGAAAGACCATTCTGTATATATCCCTTCTGATGCCTTTCTAAGAAAATTGGGGTTTATGTCAGTCCCAAGGATTGTAATATTCCAATCTTTAACATCCCTGATTAATTTTTTAAGCAATATGGCAATTGAGTATGGCTCTTCACCCGTTGAACAGCCTGCACTCCATATCCTCAAACGCCTTTCACCATCCTGTCTTGAGGAAATCAACTGAGGCAGTATATGCCCTTCAAGGGTTTCAAAGCTCTTTTTATCACGGAAAAAATATGTCTCACCGATGGTGAGATGGCTTGACAGAATCTCAATATCCTTCTTTGCCAATTTAGATGACATAAGCCATCTTATGAATGCCTCTATATCTGTATAACCAAACTCCTGTGCGGCTGAGACAATACCGCGTTTAAGGTCGTTAAGGCGGGATTCTGGAAAGTGCAGTCCTATACTGGAGGAGATAAACCCGTTTAACTGTAATAGGAGTTCGTTTGAAATATTGTTAGACATTTGTAAAACTGAGATTCCTCGCTCCACTCGGAATGACAATGCTAACTGATGTCATTGCGAGACCCTTCGCTTCTGTCATTGCGAGACGAAGCCGAAGCAATCTCGTTTTATCGCTCAGGGCAGGCTCCGGCGAAGCAATCTATTACACTTCATTAATAGCCTCGTCTATTGCCTTTTCCTCTTCAAGTGACAAAAATTTATCAATATCATGGATAAGTATTATACCCTCTTCAAGTTTTGCGACACCTTCAACATATTCAATATCAGGGAGAATCTTATCGGCAGATACTATCTTTTTCTCAGGAAATTCAAAGACACCTAAAACAGAATCAACTAAAATGGCGAGAGGCCTCTTTTTTGTATTTGATATGATGAGATGGTCATTCAGATTAATCTCCCTTTGAGGAAGGCGGAATCTATTACGGATATTGACAACAGGGATAATCTTGCCATACAGGTTTATCACACCCATTACAATTTCAGGGGCTTTGGGAAGGTGAACAATCTCTATTATGCGGATAGCCCTTTCAACTGTTGAAAGAGGCAGTGCAAATCTCTGGCTGTCAAGGGTAAAGACTACAAGCTGAATATTATTGTTCATAGAACAAAACTCTGATTGAAACCACAAGATTAACACAAGATTTTCACAAGATTTTTTATAGCTCTTTTTAAATCAGTGTTAATCTGTGAAATCTGTGGTTTCATACATTTGTTCAATTGCCACTTATCACCGCTTCGGAAATCTTTATTGATGGCGAGCCGATTCTCCCAAAGAATCTCAGGTCATCGCCTACAGCCTCCACACCTTTCATAAGCTCCAATATATTCCCTGCCATAACCACACCCCTCACAGGAAATGAGATTTCTCCCTTCTCTATCCAGTGCCCTGCAATACCAATGGAGAAATCTCCAGATATGGAATTGGCAGTATGAACACCCATTGCCTCTGTAATAAAAAGCCCTTTATCTATCCCCTTTATAAGAGCTTCTCTTGAGATACTCCCCTTTTCCACAAAGAGGTTTGTAATACCCACTCCGGGGAGCCCTTTAAACCCTCCTCTTACACCATTGCCAGTAGAGGTCGTCTTCCATTTGTTTGCTGTATATATGTTATGAAGAAAGGCTTTTAAATAACCCTTTTCTATCATCGGTGTCCTTCTTGCAGGAGTCCCTTCACCATCTATAGGGGCTGAGCCAATACCGC
>JACRGN010000146.1 GCA_016234205.1 Nitrospinota bacterium
CATATAGTAGCTACCTTTTTGCTCTTTTGTTGAATGACATTGTAAACCCATATTCCAATTCCCTCATCCCCTTTTGATATAAAGGCAATCTCATTACCAGCAGGATGCCATGCAGGATAAGATAGAACAGGAATCGCTCCTGTAACCTCTCGTGCCTCCTCCCCGTTGCTTTTCATTATCCACAATGAATATTCTTTTTTGACAAGATTAACAGGATTTACTGGATTTACATTTTTTTCCTGTCCATCCTGTATATCCTGTCCAATTTCTTTTAAAAATGCTATCTCCTTTCCATCAGGACTAAAGACAGGGGCAATATCAGCAGAGCGATTGTCTGTGAGATGTTTTAATCCATCACCATCAGCCCCTATACTCCAGATATCCCAATTACCCGACCTGTTTGATGAAAAGGCTATCGTATTACCATCAGGACTGAAGGAGGGACCGAAATCCTCCCACTCACCGACAGTAAGCTCCCTTTCTCCAATCAGAGTATATTGAGGAAGTGTATCGTTTTTTAATGCAGGCAATTTATTTAAAGTATCTCTGTCAAATTCAATTATACTAATATAACTACCTTTTTTGTCTTTCTCCCATGTAGTAAGAGCAATCTTTGTGCCGTCAGGGTGCCATGACAAATGATAATAACTGATAAAATCAAGGGGTTTTCTTAAGTTGAATCTTGAATCCCATATACCCCCTGATATATTTTTTGTTAATTGCCTTTTATTATTTCCGTCTCTATCCATAATCCAGATTTCCAGCGGGTCTTTCTCGGTATCGCCTACAGTATCAAAGGAGGCATGTTCCCTTCTTGAAACATAGGCGATTTTTTCCCCATCAGGACTCCAGTTTGGAAAAAACTCCAGCACCTTTCCATAGGTCAATCTCCTGTAATTCTTTCCTTCCCTATCTATTGTCCATAGGCTACCACCTATAAGCCGCATGCTTGCAAATATAATTTCCTTACCATCAGGGTTCATAGAGGGATACCAATCCCCCTTGCCTCCAGAGGTCAATCTCTTTGCATTCTTTCCATCCATATCCATAATCCATACACTTTCTGTAATATAACCAACTTCACTTGATGTTGGTGTGCTGAAGAATAGAATATGATTACCATCCGGTGTTGCTTTTGGCGAGTAATCTTTATCAGTATTATTTGTGAGACGGGTAAGTCCTGAGCCATCTTTTTTAATAGACCAGATATCCCACTGCCCGCCTCTGTTGGAGACAAAAAGAACCTTCTCTCCATCAGTGGTAAATGATGGATAACAATCTATTACTTTATCAGTGGTCAACTGCCGTCTGTTCCTTCCGTCTGAGTTCATGAGCCATAAGTTCACATAATAGGGACTGGTACCCCAGAACTCTTTCTTTTTATCATCTTCGCTTATCTCTGTTTTAGAGGCAAATACGAGCTCATTTCCATCAGGGCTGAATTCCGGATGAAAATCTATTCTCTCTCCATCGGTAATATTCCTGACTGTATAGGGAAGCTCCTGCGCATATGCCAGTGTGAGTGTCAGTATCAGTGCAAGTGTCAGTGTCAGTGTGAGTGTCAGTAAATGGATTATTTTTTTTCTGACACTGACACTTTTAACTGACACTATTTTATTTGTGTTCATTCTAAATCCTCCTTAATTATTTCAAATACAGCACCCACAGGTTGAAATGTTTAAAATCACCTGAACGGTTTGTAACATAGACGATTTTTTTACCATCGGGGCTCCATACAGGATTCCAGTCTATCTGTTCTTCACCTGTAATGAGCATCTCTTCATGTGTCTCTGGATCAGCTACCCAGATATTGTAATTCCGCCAGTTATGATGTCCTGCTTTTTCCCCTAACTTATCGGTTGTATAGGCTATCATCTTCCCGTCAGGACTCCAGATAGGATTCCAGTGCGGGCTATCCCCATTTGTAATACGGGCAAGATTAGTCCCATCACTCCTCATTGTCCATATCTCTACATTTCCTGAACGATTAGATTCAAAGGTAATTTTATCACCAGCAGGATTATACCCTATGCGATACAGGAACTTTATGAAGGGATAGTTTATGGAAAGCGGTAGTTTGCTACTGCTTTCACCTGAAAATTCCCCCATCCCCATAATAGATGCGTTCAAGGAACGCACCCTACTGTAGTGCCCGTTCCCCGAACGGGCATAAGTCCATATTTCAGTCCCATCCTTCCCTTGAGCGACAAAGGCTATTTCTTTACCATTCGGATTCCATGCAGGATAGGATATAACCGGGATATCTTTTGTAACCTGCCTCGCACCACTCCCATCACTTTTCATTATCCATAAATCATAATCTTGCATCTTGCCTCTTGCATCTTGCATCTTAAGATAGGCTATTTCTTTGCCATCGGGACTAAAGACCGGGGCAAGAGCATCAGCCTTCTCATCCGTGAGCTGCCTTAAGTTTTCTCCGTTGAATTCCATGCTCCATATATTCCAGTTACCGCTCCTGTTGGATGAAAAGGTGAGGGATATACCATCAGGACTAAATGAGGGAGCAAAATCCTCCCATTCGCCTTTTGTCAGTTCCCCCTCTCCAATCAAGGTATACTCTGGGATAGACGTTCCATCTGCTTCCAATCTATCTATAATAGCCTTATCAAAATCAAGTATTGAAATGCAGCTCTCTTTTTCATTATCCCCCCATTCTGTAAAAAGGATTTTTGTCCCATCAGGATGCCAGGAGAGATGATAATATCCTGCGGTCTCCATTATCTTAATCGCCGAGAACCTATTCCCCCAATTTCTATCTGATATCCCTTTTGTCAGCCTCCTCTTATTTTTTCCGTCTCTGTCCATAATCCAGATATCAAATTCCCCGCCTTTGTTAGTCACATAGGCAATCTTTGAGCCATCAGGGCTCCATGCAGGTGAGAACTCTGGCAGGTCAGAATAGGTCAATCTATGATATTTCTTTTCCACCGTATCTATCGTCCATATATCACCATATCCCAGCCTCGTGCTTACAAAGACAATTTCTCTACCATTCGGATTCATTGAAGGGAACCAATCACCTGTTCCTCCTGAGGTTAATCGTCTCGGATTATCTCCATTTATATCCATACTCCAGATGGCATGGTCACCACCTGCAGTAGATACATAGAGCACACCTTTACCATCAGATGTGGGATGTGGAGAGTATTCGTTTCTGCTCCATTTTGTAATACGGGTAAGCTCAGAGCCATCGGGGCGGACAGACCAGATATCCCATCC
>JACRGN010000150.1 GCA_016234205.1 Nitrospinota bacterium
CCGAGAAATAATATTGGGTAATTATAGAATCATTTATCGTATTATTACCCATGAAGTCGAAATTCTTACAGTTCATCATGGAGCAAGACTCCTTGACTCTTTCAATCCACCTCCAGCACATAACTAATCACTCAAGTGGATTGCCGGTCAGCGGGCTTTTTTAAAAGTTTTATTGCTTTCACTATAACGTCTTTCGGCTATCTATGTTTTATAGGCGGCAACCACTTGGTTCAATCGTTAGCCCACAAAGAAACTGCAAAAAATCAGCCTGCATGGCTGGAAGCACTTAAAACCAATCTGACGGTGAAATTTCCCGCAGCATTCCAAGATTAGCTGTGGACGCTTTTGTTAGAGATGCCTTTGAAGGATATGAGGCACTTAGCCTCTATAAAATTTTAGAGCCTCTGGAGAGCTAAAGAAAGCCTGTCTTGAACTTAACAAAAAGGACACAAAAACCTTGAAATTCTATAGCCTCTGGGAGATAATTCTAAGTTAGTTTATGCGTTCACCCAGTAAGACCTTCGGTCTCTTACTGGGTTCATCTGCGTCCAATTACATTTTTTGGGTTGATGCTTAATGAATTTGGGCTTGACTTTACCCTTTTCTCTGATATATTTAAAATTCAATTAGTTGAAGACAAATATGCGAAAGAAAAGGCAGAAAAGAAGGGATATTGATTCACTTCTCATCTTTTATTATTCAAAAATATTAAGAAAAAGAGCCAAATCTTTTTTGTTTCTGCCCCTTGCAGATATGTACAGGCGGAAAGGGATGCCTGAACTATCTGTGCAGATATGCTTAAGGGGATTAAAGGTTCATCCTGATTATATGAGTGCAAGGATGCTTTTAGGACTCTCTTACTATGACTGCGAGAGGCTGGATGATGCTGAAAGGGAATTAAGGGTTGTTGCGGATTCTGTTGCCGATAATATCCTCGCAAGAAGGGTGCTGAGTGATATATACAGGAAAAAGGGGAGGATAGACGATGCCCTGAAAGAGATAGAGGCAATAATATCTATTGCCCCTGACAATAAGAATTTTCAGGTAATCAGGGAGGGCTTGCAAAAACTGCTAATATATTATCAGGAGGCTGTAAAACCTGCTGCCGCACCTCCTCCTGAATATGAGATTCAAACAAAAAAGTCCAAGCTTCAAATTGTAAAAATACCTGATGAAATGAGTTCTAAGGAGACAGATGCTTTTGAGAATCTCCTTGATGATGATGAGGCATTTGAAGAGATTGAGAGGCTTTTTCCATCAAAAATTGAAAATCTTTCAGAAAATGTCCGCCAGCAGATTAGTGTGACAGGCAACATTAATAGTGATGTAAAAATAGATGCGGTAAAGATTCTTAATGGCTGGTTAAAAAATATAGAGAAGAAATAATGAAAGTTTTAATAATAAATGGACCGAATCTTAACCTCCTCGGAAAAAGGGAGCCTGATAAATACGGCAGTGAAAGCCTGGAGCAGATTAACACACATCTTCAAAAACATGCAAAAGAAAATTCTATTGAGCTTGAGACCTTTCAATCAAACCATGAGGGTGAGATTGTTGACAAAATCCAGACGGCAAAGGAGAGAGGGATAGATGCCATAATAATCAATCCTGCAGCATATACTCATACCAGTGTGGCTATCAGGGATGCACTGCTGTCTGTGAATATTCCGTCAATTGAGGTTCATCTGTCAAACATATATAAGAGGGAGGAATTCCGTCACCGTTCCATGATCTCTGATATTGCAGCAGGACAGATAACAGGATTTGGTTCAAAGGGTTATTTCCTCGCCCTTGATGCAGTAAAGGATTTAAAAACTAAAACTTAATAAGCCACAGAGTCACTGAGGCACAGAGAAAGACAAAAACATAAAATTAGACAGAATATACAGGATTAACAAAAGAGAAGTTTTTTAATTCATCTTGATTATCCTGTTAATGCTGTCTAAAGGTTTTTATGATTTCTTATTATTTTTCCTTTGTGTCTCTGTGTCCTCTGTGGCAAATTTTATTTTTAATTAATTCGTGTAATTCGTGTTCTAAAAATGGGAGGCTTGAATCAACAGCAGATTAGAAAAGGTTAGGGAAAAACTTGGTTCTAATAATATAGACGGCTTTATCTCCTTTAAAAGGGAGAATATCAGATACCTGACAGGTTTCAGCGGTTCAACTGCGGTTACAATTTTAACGGAAAAGGAGGCATTTTTTCTAACAGATTTCAGGTATAAGACTCAGGCAGAGGAGGAGGTAAGCAATAATTTTGAAATAAGGGAATTCAAAAAGATTATTGATTCTATATCGGAGATTGCCAAGCCTCTTAATTTGAAGACAATAGGATTTGAGCCTCACCTTCCTTACTCAACTTATCAGGAACTCCATAGCAAATTGAATTCTGCCTCGCTTACCCCTGTAAAAAACATAGTTGAGGATGTAAGAATGGTCAAAGAGCCTTCAGAGGTAGAATTTATAAAAAAGTCAATAGGGATAATTGACAGGGCTTTTAAAAGAATGAAGAAGATTGTGAAGGCAGGAAGTAAGGAAAACGAGATTGCAATAGAAATGGAATATAAATTAAGAAAAGAAGGTGCAGAAGGGATACCTTTTGATATAATAGTAGCTTCCGGCGAAAGGGGGGCGCTTCCCCACGGAATAGCCAGTGATAAAATTATAAAGGATGGTGAACTCGTAATCTTGGATTTCGGCTCCCGCTACATGGGTTATAATTCCGACTGCACAAGGACTCTATCCGTAGGCAGATTGGATGAAAGGCAAAAGGATATTTACAGCATAGTATTGGATGCACAGAAGGAGGCAATAAAAGCAATCAAGCCGGGTTTAAAGGTATCAGAGATTGACTCAAAGGCACGACAGTTTATAATAGAGAAAGGTTATGGAGAAAATTTTGGACACAGCACCGGACATGGTATCGGGCTTGAAGTCCATGAAAACCCAAGGATTGTCGAGGGGCAGGATGATATAATAAAAGAGGGAATGGTTTTTACAGTTGAACCGGGCATCTACATTCATGGGTGGGGCGGCGTAAGGATTGAAGATATGGTCTTAGTAACAAAAGAGGGTTGTGAGGTTTTAACCTCGGAAATAGAAAAGGAGTTTGATTAGTTTTTGAAAGGAGTATTATATGTCAGAGGCAATCAGATATCTTAAAAATGCAAAGGATATTTTAGGTAAAGTCCCTATCGAGGATAATATTTATACAAATATAAAACCTGTGAGAGAAGCCTGTGGAACTGCCTATCTTGCAATATTAAAGGGGATAGATGAGTATCTCATAAAAAGAGGGGTAGATGAAAAAGATTTACCCCAATCCGTCGATGGATACAGAAATATGCTACAAAGATATCTCATAATTCATAATGGAAAATTACTTAAAGGCTTTGAGGCACTTTATAAAGAACTCCATATAGCAGGATATTACAGAGGAAATCTGTATTCTGTTGATATGATAAAAGCAGCCATGAGGGATGCAAAAACATTTATTGATAAAATCAAAGTAACTTAAGGAGGAAAAAGGAAAACTATGGTATCAACTACAGATTTCAGAAACAATTTGAAGATTGAGTACGAGGGTGACCTCTATGTAATTGTAGAGTTTCAGCATGTAAACCCGGGAAACTTAAGGGCATTTGTCAGGACAAAGTTGAAGAATTTGAAGACAGGGCAATTGATTGAGAGGACATTCAGGTCAAGCGATAAATTTGAAACACCCGATGTAGAGGAGAAGCAGATGCAATTCCTTTATAAAAGCGGTGATGACTACAACTTCATGGACACAGAGACCTATGAACAGGTATCTGTAAGTGGAAAGCAGCTTGGGGAGAGTAAAAATTTTCTTCAGGAGAACATCATAGTAACTGCCATGTTTCACAATAATATACCAATAGGTGTCACACTGCCGATATTTGTCGAGATGAAGGTTATAAA
>JACRGN010000152.1 GCA_016234205.1 Nitrospinota bacterium
AGGAGCGATTCCTGTTCTATCTTATCCTGCATGGCATCCTGCTGGTAATGAGATTGCCTTTATATCAAAAGGGGATGAGGGAATTGGAATATGGGTTTACAATGTCATTCAACAAAAGAGCAAAAAGGTAGCTACTATATGGAATAGCGAAAGAGAACAAGAGGCAAGAATACGTGCAGGGGAGGCTTTAGCCTCCCAAAGAGGCAAAAGGTATTATCCCTTTAATGAGCTATTCCTCTACCGAATAGATTATAACAATAAAGGAGATAAAATTACCTTTGAGTCAAATCTTTCTGGAAATGTAGAAATATGGGTAATGAACAGTGATGGAAGGGATATGAGTAAGGTTACAACAGGGAGTAGTCCGCACTGGAATCCCGTATGGAGTCCGGATGGAAATAGAATAGCTTATGCAACAGAGAAACTTGCTTCAAACTTAGGACCTCCTTTTTGGCCAGATAATAATTATAATATCTGGCTGGCTGATATGAGTACAGGAAAAGAAGAGGCACTTACAGCAGAGGAGCAAACCGATTGGAATCCTGCATGGAGCCCGGATGGAAAAAGAATCGCATATGTAACTAACAGGTCAGGTGATTTTAAACATTTCAGTATATGGCTGCTGTATTTGAAATAGGGGAGGATTTACCATGAATAGAAAAATCAGAAGACAGAATATAGAAGACAGTATGCAGTATGCAGTATGCAGTAAGCAGAAAAACCATCTATTGGATACTGCCTACTTCCTACTTCCTACTTCCTACTTCCTACTGCTTACTGCCTACTGCTTACTGCCTACTGTAGTCTTTGCGGACTCAAAGGGGAGACCCGACCACATGTCAAAGGAGATAATAAAGACCAAAGAAGTAGTCCCTGTTCCTCCCGATATTCAGGTGCCTTATTCTGTCAAGAGGATTAGTGATGGCAGTTCCATTGATTACCATCCTGAGTTTAGCCATGATGGGAAACAGATTGTATTTATTAGAAAAATAGATAATGATGAAAGTATGAAAAAGGGGGAATTCTGGCACAAGACTCCTTATTCCCTGAATCTATGGCTCATGGATTCAGATGGGAATAACAGAAGACAGTTAACATCAGGGGATGTGATGGACTTTGCTCCAAGGTTTACACCTGATGGAAAAAGGGTCATTTTTGTCTCCAATCGCAGGGATGGCAGATGGGATATATGGTCAATAGATATTGATGGTTCAAACCTTAACAGAATTACAGAGACAGAAGGGAATACAGGGCTATGGGAAAGGTCACACTATCCTTTTCCTATGCCAGATGGTAAAGGGCTGGTTTTCATAATCTATAAAAAATCCCATGGAAGTGTATGGCTTATGGATATGGAAAGCAGAAATATAAGGAGAATAACTTCAGGGGGATTTGGAGATGATTTTCCGATGGTGTCCCCTGATGGTAAAGAGATTGTCTTCAAAAGCACGAGACAGGGAAATGGGGATGTATGGTCAATAGATAGAACAGGAAAAAATTACAGAAGATTGACCTATGAGGATTACCCGGAATTTTACCCTGCATGGAGTCCGGATGGTACTAAAATATCCTATATTACCAACAAAGGGGGTATCTTTGATATATGGATAATGAATAGGGATGGTAAACACAAAAAGAAGCTGACAAAATTCCTCTCGCAGGGGGCATGGGGAAAAAGGTTTGATTATAACGATCTTGTAGAGACCGGATATTATCATGTCTCATGGCATCCGGATGGAACAAAGCTCGCCCTGACCACATGGGATCCTGATAAAAAAGAAAGTTATTTGACAACACTTGACTTTGGAAAGGATATTGGCAGGGTAATGGATAGCCTGCCTGATGAAAAGGAGACCCTTCCTGATTACACCCTTATTGGAGAGAAAGATATTACCGGCGGTGGAAGCTGGGATGATTTTGGACCATCTTTCAGCCCCGATGGAAAAACAATAGCCTTTGCTTCCAATAGAAAGGGGAACTGGGATATCTGGAGTATCAGTGCAGAGGGTGAAGGATTGAAACAGATGACGGAGGACACTGGCAGTGAGCTTGCCCCCGTATTCAGTCCTGATGGAAAGGAGATAGCATTTTTGAGAAGCCAGAAGCCTGCCCCTGCAAGCAGTAAGCAGGGGACAGAAGCCAGAAGCCAGAAGGATGAAACAAATTTTAAAAATCTTCAATCTTCAATCTTCAATCTTCAATATGACATCTGGATAATGAATAGTGATGGGAGTGGTGCAAGGCAGATTACTGAGGGTATTAAGGCTATATCTTATCCTGCATGGAATCCAGATAGTAAAGAGATTGCCTTTGTAGCAAAAGGAGATAAAGGTCCTGAGATACAATTAATCCCCCTTAATAAAGGGGGGCAGGAGGTTGTTACTGTGAGCCGTGTTATTTCTATATGGGACACAGAGAAGCCTAATCCTTCTATGTTTCCTTTTGCAAAGGATACAAAGGATGAGGAGTTTACTCTTGAGGAAATGGCAAAGATGAAAAAACTATTCCCGAATGCAAAAGTCGGGATGGGTGGATTGACCCCCTTTACAAAGGGTGAAACCATAGATGTTCCTTATCCATTGAAAGAGTTTCTCTACCGTGTAGATTATAATGCCGCAGGTGACAAAATCATATTTGAGTCCAATAAAAGCGGGAATATAGATATATGGTCGGTAAAAAAAGATGGGACAGAGATGACTCGTATTACAAAGGAAAGTGGACCGCATCTAAATCCTGTCTTTAGCCCTGATAATAAAAGAATCGCCTATGCCCGCAGAAAATTGGAGTTAAGCTCATATAATGAAGTAAATTATAACATCTGGGTTGCCGATGCGCATACCGGTGAAGAAATGCCTATTAACGGTGAGGAGCAGACAGACTGGAATCCTGCATGGAGTCCGGATGGAAAAAAAATCGCCTATGTTACTAATCGCTCAGGAGAGTTTAAGCATTATAATATATGGATGCTGTATTTGCAGTAAGTGACAGTGTGAGTGTCAGTGTCAGTAAAAAATATC
Organism: Nitrospinota bacterium; assembly: GCA_016234205.1. Lineage (GTDB taxonomy): Bacteria > Nitrospinota > Nitrospinia > UBA9942 > UBA9942 > UBA9942. The sequence continues at coordinate 3,018 of JACRGN010000152.1, forward strand.
GCTAACTGACAATGTAAAGGGAGGATTTACCATGAACGGAAAAATCAGAAGACAGAATAGAAAAGATAGTAAGCAGACAACTACTCATTGCTCATTGCTCATTGCTCATTGCTTATTGTCACTTGCACTGACACTGACACTGACACTGTCACTTGAAGATGCACTTGCACAGGAGCTTCCATATACTGTCACTGATATCACTAATGGAGATACTGTAGATTTTCACCCTGAGTTCAGTCCGGATGGGAAGTATATTGTTTTTTCCTCCATGGCAGTGGACGGCAGCTATTTCACTGATATGCACTTATGGATTATGGATGCTGATGGAAAGAACAGGCGGCGGATAACATCAAAGAGTGCGATGTATCTTCAGCCGACCTTCACTCCCGATGGGGAAAGGGTTGTTTTTATTTCCAATATAGAGGGCGGCTCATGGGATATCTGGTCAATTAAAATTAACGGTTCAGGACTTACTCGCCTGACGAGAGACAATCAGAAAGAATACTTCCCTATTGTAACATCCGATAGTAAAAGTCTTGTTTTTATAAGAAGATATGGTGGAACAGACAGCGTGTGGACCATGGATATTGACGGAAACAACATGAGAAGATTGAGTTCCGGAGGGAATGGAGACTCCTTTCCGTCGATTTGCCATGATGGAAAGGAGATTATTTTTTCTACCACTCGGCTTGGTAACAGCAATCTCTGGACGATAGACAGAGAAGGGAAAGAGTATAAGAGACTTACCTTTGAAGATACAATAGAGTTTTCACCCTCATGCAGCCCAGATGGAGCTAAGATTGCTTATGTTGCTATAGAGGGAGGGGCAAAGACTTACAGTAAGGCACGGAAGGGGTTTGAGTTCAAAGAGATATCCTACAGGGAAAGGTCATTTGATATATGGCTAATCAACAGAGATGGAAGTGGCAGAAGGCAGATTGCCAGAAATATATTTGAGGTAGGTCCAGGTATGAAGCTATTCAAGTCTGTAGATATTATAGAAGGAATCAACTACTACCACATCTCATGGCATCCCAATGGTAAGAAGATTGCGTTGACAAGGTGGAATAAGGACAGACCTGGGAGTCGTATCAGTACTCTTGAATTTGATATGGATATTATTGAGAGACTGCCGGTTACAGAAACACCCATTCCAGAGTATTCACTGATAAGGGAAAGAGACCTCACCGGTGGAAGCTGGGATGACCTTGCCCCGAGCTTTGCCCCTGATGGCAAAAGCATAGCCTTTGCCTCCAACAGGAGCGGCAACTGGGATATCTGGAGACTTAGGATTGCGGATTGCGGATTGCGGATTGCGGATTGCAAATCAGAGTTTGATGATGCAAAGCTGGAACAGCTTACAAAAGGGGATGATTATGAGTTAGCACCTGCATACAGCCCGGATGGAAAAGAGATAGCATTTTTAAGAAGACAGAAGCAAGAAGACAGAAGACAGAAGACAGAAGCAAGAGATAAGAAAGAGGAAACAGATTTTGAAAATCTTCAATCTTCAATCTTCAATCTTCAATATGACATCTGGCTCATGAATAGTGATGGGAGCAACGCAAGGCAAATTACAAAAGGTGTACCTGTTCTTTCCTATCCTGCATGGAATCCTGATGGGAAAGAGATTGTTTTTATATCGGAAGGGAATGGATATGCTCCAGAGATATGGGGATACAGCATCGCTGAAAGCAGCCTTAAAAAGATTACGGTCATAAAGGATGCTTCTGTCCTCGCCTCCAGATTAAACTTGTCCCCGCAAGCTTTAAGCGGGGATAATAAAACGAAGATTGGCCTCATCGCCGACCAGCGATATCCGGATGCCTCCAATCCTCTATCAATCGGTGCAGGCGGTATTTATCCTTATAATGAATTCCTTTATCGTATAAATTATAGCCCTCGCGGTGACAGAATCATCTTTGAATTGGATAGAAATGGCAGTGTAGGTATCTGGAATGTCAATAGTGATGGCAATAGTCTCGCCCGTGTTCTGACAGATGATTTACTCCGCTGGACTCCGACATTCAGTCCTGACGGCAGAAAGATAGCCTATTCTAAAAAGGCTGATAAACAGTTTGCCCCGATATACTGGACAGATTACAATATCTGGATAACCGATGCTGAGAGCGGTGAAGAGATGAGGATTAACGGTGAAGAACAGATAGACTGGTTTCCCTCATGGAGTCCAGATGGAAGAAAAATCGCCTATGTTACTAATCGCTCAGGAGATTTTAAGCATTTTAATATATGGCTGCTGTATTTGAAATAGTGGAGGGTTTACTATGAACAGAAAAATCAGAAGACAGAAGACAGAAGACAGAAGACAGGCTTCTTGTGTCTTGAATCTTGCCGCTTGCTTCTTGATCCTTATATTTTCACTTTCACTTACACTCACACTGACACTTACTTCACTAGTCTGGGCAGGAGGAGGAGGTTCTTATGATAAGGGCAATGAGATGGTTCTTATACCAGAAGGGGTATTCTTAATGGGGAGCAAAGAAGATGAGGGGAGAATTGGTGTAGATGTGGGTGTGGACGAATTCCCCCAGAGAGAGGTCAATCTCAAGGCATTTTACATAGATAAATATGAGGTCACTGTGGGGGCGTACAGAAAATTTGCAAAGGGACCAGGTGAAGAAGAAAGAAAATTTGCAAAGGATGACAACCCCCTCAATCCCCCTTTGTTAAGGGGGACTAAGGGGGTTGTCTCACCTTCAATTCTTCTTATCGGGGGGCTAACGGGTGAAAGGGCGAGAATGAAGAAGATGAGGATTCCAATATCGGATGACGATTTTCCTATGAGCGATGTAAGCTATATAGAGGCAGAGGCTTACTGCAAATCAATGGGGAAAAGGCTTCCCACCGAAGAGGAGTGGGAGAAGGCAGCCAGAGGGACAGATGGAAGAATCTGGCCATGGGGTAATAAGTTTGAGGCAGGGATGGCGAATACCTTAGAGTCTAAAGAAAACGGGACAATACAATCGGGGAGTTTTCCAACCGATGTAAGCCCGTATAATGTTTATGATATGGCAGGTAATCTGATGGAATGGACATCTTCATGGTATGAACCGTATCCGGGAAGCAAGATAGAAAGGCCTCAATTCGGTAAGGGGTATAAGGTCATGAAGGGTGGTACATGGAGTGCACCGTCAATACCCTTTTCCCGTGCGGCTTACAGACATCCTGTTAGACCTACCGAAAATAACCATAGCCACCGTTATGGATTTAGATGTGCAAAAGATGCAGGATGACAAAAGTGTCAGTGACAGTGTCAGGAAAAAAATACTTACAGTTGTATTGACACTTACACTTACACTACCAATTGTTGTTAATGCGGAAGAGGGAAAGGATGCAGAAGCACCTATAGAAATGGTCTTCGTTAAAGGGGGTTGTTTCCAGATGGGTAACCCCTTTGGAGATGGGGAGAATGATGAAGTGCCAGTCCATGAGGTTTGCGTGAATGATTTTTATATCGGCAAGTATGAAGTGACAGTAGAAGAGTTTGGAAAGTTTGTGAAAGAGACAGGTTACAGCACTGATGCAGAAAAAATGGGCGGTTGTTTTGGAAAGGTTGGTTACAAGTGGAGAAAAAGAAAGGATTTTAACTGGAGTAAGGTGGATTTCCCTCAGACAGATAGACACCCCGCAGTTTGTATAAGCTATAATGATGCAAATGAATTTATGAATTGGCTGAATAAAAAATTTGTGGTGAGCGAAACGAATTCATCGGGTGGTAAATACCGTCTGCCTACAGAGGCTGAATGGGAATATGCAGCGAGGAGCGGCGGTAAGGCGGAAAAATGGGCAGGGACAAATAACGAGTCGGAGGTTTCGGATTATGTATGGTATGATAAAAATTCCGGAGGTAAAACGCATCCTGTGGGTCAGAAAAAACCCAACGGCTTGGGTTTATACGATATGAGCGGCAATGTATGGGAGTGGGTAGAGGATTGGTATGAAGTTGATTATTATGATAAAACTCCTAAAACCAATCCGTTAAATGCGAAGCCCAGCCATGCAAAGTCAATGCGCAGTGGTCCATGGAGCGTTCCTTTGCATGCAGTAAGGGTCTTTTATCGCGGCAGCGATATACCATATAGTATATGCGACGGACTCGGTTTTCGGGTTGCAAAGACCCCTTAAGGATTTACCATGAACAGAAAAATAATTAATCTTAACCACAGAGACACAGAGGCACAGAAAAAAAAACAGATTAAACCGTTTTTAAAATCTCTGTGTCTCAGTGCCTCTGTGGCTTTCTTTATGCTCTTGCTTCTTGCAGATAATGTAAATGCAGCGGGATGTACACTAATAGAGCCTGAGGCACTGAAAAGGGCTATAGAAAATAAATCTATATACAATATGATCATATTTGATGTTCGTCCACGGTATACTCCTGACTCGAAGCGTAGGTTTGATCTTGAGACTAATGTGAAGCGTATCCCGTCGAGTCTCTGGGCGCCTCTTGAAAAGATTGAACTGGACCTGGTTGGTAAGGTGGAGGAACTTATTGATAGGAATGTTATTCTGGTGGGGGAGAATACAGAGTCCGCAGAAAGTGTATGCAGGTTTATGATGAAAAAAGATTATGGAATTCGTAATATATATGTCTTAAAAGGGGGTATGGAGAAATGGGATGGTCCTATTAAAGATGATATTACAAAAGTTGAATGTGCGATGATTACCTCCAGAGAGTTGATGAATATGATGAAATCTGGAAAAAATGTTGAGATAGTTGACAAACGTTTAGCAGATGAATATCATGAGGGACATATACCAGGTGCAGTATTACGACCTGGCGAAATGAGACAGCCTTCACTAAAATATCTTATAACAAAACGGGAATTGCGTATAAAAAGGGCGCGGGAGAATACTATCGTCGTCTATGTGTATGATAATGAAGTTCAAACCATGCTGGATTGTAAGTATGAAAAATATTTCTCACATCCTGCATGGTATCCTGATGGTAATAATGATAATAAGAAAGCAAAAAAAGATGTTTATGTGCTTAGAGGCGGAATGAAGGTATGGGAAGGAGAAGTAAAAAAAGATTATCTGGAAATATTGAAAAAGAGAGTTAAGGAGAAACTGAAATGAATTGAGTGTAAGTGAACAGTGACAGTGTCAGTTAAAGGTCTTTTGCTGACACTAACACTAATCACTGACACTTTATTAGGAGGTGCAATATGAAAAAATTATTATATATAATTTCAGCCTTTTTCTTTGTGTCCTTCGTGTTCTTCGTGGTTAATCAGGTTTTTATCCCTTCATCATCGGAGGCATCGGAATGTATCCTTATTGAGCCTGAAGATATGAAGATGAGATATGAAGATAGAGCAATTCTTTTAAATGATATGTTCATATTTGATGTTCGCCCTTATCTGATAGCCAATAAGGGGAAACGTATTCCGATGTCTATGGCTATTACTTATGAGTCTCTTGAAAATGAGCTTACTTATGAGATAGAAGTGTGGAAAGGGAAAGATATCTATCTGGTAGGTGAAGATACTGAATCAACAGAGAATTTTTGCAAAGTCATGCTGAAGAAAAAATATCCGATTGATGATATTTATGTTTTAAAGGGCGGAATGAAGTCATGGAATGGACCTGTTATTGCGGGGAAGTTTGAGGATGTGATATGTGAAGAGATAGATTTGCAGGATGTATTGAACTTGAAAGATTCGGAAAGAAAAGTTGAATTTGTTGATATGCGTTCACTAAAAGATTATGAGAATGGGCATATACCCGGTGCAGTAGGTGAGGGTGCATTCAGCCGGGAAAATCTATGCTTAACAGGTGTATTCTCAAGGGCGGTACGGGAGGATGGTCTTGTGGTTTTTGTAGGATATACCGAGCCAGAAACTTTGCATAGATGCAGGGTGCTGAAATGGGCAGTTGGATATAACAATATGCATGCCCTTAAAGGAAACATGAAGGCATGGAAAGGGTTGCTGGAAAAGGGTAGATTCGCAGGTCGTTATTAAGAGAGTCAAAGAGAGACTGAATTGGTTAAGGTTTTGACTATTTGATATTTATTCTTTCGGCTATGAAGAAATATGGAATACTTTTAGTGATATTTTTTTTCTACTCCATTTCCCCGCAGGTTGTAAGCGGAGAAGATATGGTTTTTGTCAAAGGCGGGTGTTTTCAGATGGGAGATACCTTTGTAGATGCAGAGAGTAAAAATAGAGAGAGCAAAGAAAAACCTGTGCATAAGGAAGGTGACGAAAAGCCTGTGCATGAAGTATGTGTGGATGATTTTTATATAGGGAAGTATGAAGTAACAGTGGGTGAGTTCAGGGAATTTTTAAATACTACAGGATACATGACGGAAGATGAAATTGGAGATGGCTGTTTTGTCTTTGTAGGAAGAGAATGGAAAAAGGACAAAAACAGGAATTGGCGTAATCCTGGCTTTTTACAGGATGATACTCATCCAGTATGCTGTGTATCATGGAATGATGCTGTAGCTTATGCTGAGTGGTTTTCAGGTAAGCTTGCCCCTGCAGGCAGTAAGCAGGGGACAGGCTTGTCCTCGCAAGCTATAAGCGGGGAAAAGAGGTATCGTCTGCCAACAGAAGCGGAGTGGGAGTATGCGGCAAGGAGCGGAGGGAAAAGGGAGAAATATTCTGGTGGTGACGATTTAGACAGTGTAGCGTGGTATGCTAACAACTCAGGCAGTAAAACCCATCCGGTAGGACAGAAAAATCCAAATGTATTGGGATTATATGACATGACAGGGAATCTATGGGAATGGTGTTCAGACTGGTATGATGAGAAATATTACAGTAATAGTCCAAAGGATAATCCTAAAGGTGCTGTTAGCGGAATTTATCATGTTTTGCGCGGCGGTTCATGGTACAATGTTTCGCATCGCTTAGGAACTTTTGTCCGCGCCCAGCGCGAGCCTGAGAAGCGGGCTGACGGCAGTGGGTTTCGGCTTGCAGCCTCCGTGAAATAAGAGTCAAAGAGTTAAAGTGTCAGAGAGTCAGGGCTTTGATACTTTGATACTCTGATACTTTGACACTATTATATATCCCCACAAAATTCCATGCAAAAGTTTCCGGACACTTATAAAATACATGTCCTCGAATGTTTTTATCTGGGATTGGTGCTGTTTTTTGCTATTACGATTATCTCAAGCCCTCTCCTTGCCTCTGAAATGCCTGCCCCTGAACGAGTTAACATGCCCTTGAGTGATTCTATCAAGGGTCATGGGGCTGAAATATTTGTACAGATGGGGCATTCAGGTTCGGTTCTCTCTGTAGCATTTTCTCCTGATGGACAATATGTATTATCCGGTGGTAAGGATAAAATCCTCATACT
>JACRGN010000148.1 GCA_016234205.1 Nitrospinota bacterium
ATGACGGTGTTGTACGGATTTTTATAATGAAAATTTTTCAAACATATCAATTTTAAAAGGGCAAACCGTTGCGGTTGCCCTTTTTATGTTTCACAAAACAACTTTGTCTTGTGAAACACCCAAAACCGGATTACCGGCAGCGTGACGCAGACAATCCCGGCGCACCATATTAACGGTAGTTTTGCCGTGTCCCTTAAAATTACCATAAACGCCACCTCAGCCAGTAAGTGTCCTATGTTGACCGCCGCGTATTTTAAAAACTCATTGCGGAAAACATTCCATGCGCGCAGGGTGTGTTAGAGAATCATCAGACCCTTCGGGGGATTTTTGGGATTTATGATTTGGGATTTCGGATTTTAAGAGATATGAAAGGAGAGCTTTACAAAGAAGTATGTCGTATTGAAAACCTCCTTTCTGCATGGAGAAAGGTCAAAGAGAAGGGTTCTGCAGGTGGCATAGACAGGATTACAATAGATACATTTGAGAAAGACCTTGAGAAAAATCTGAAAGACCTTTTAGAACAACTCACTTCTTATCACTACATACCTGAGCCATATCAGGAAATAAGGATCCCTAAAGATAATAATGAATTTCGCTCCCTAAGTCTTCCAACCATTAAGGACAAGATAGTTCAGCAGACTGTAAAAGATATTATTGAGCCAATCCTTGATAGAGAGTTTCTTGATGTCAGTTATGCCTATAGGCCAAATAAAGGCCCTGCTAAAGCCATTGCCAAGGTATTGCATTTAATTACCAATGAGAAAAGGGACTGGGTAACCCTATGCGATATAGATAGATATTTTGATACCATACATCATAATTTGCTCTTTTCCATGTTATCCGAAGGAATAAAGGATGAAAAGCTTCTGCCTTTGATTCGTCTATGGGTAAAGATGGGAAGGGTTGATTATAAAATGAGATGGAAAGAGACTGTAAAAGGAATCCCGCAGGGGAGCATTATCTCTCCTTTATTGTCAAATCTCTACCTGCACCCTTTTGACAAAATGATGGTAGAAAGACGATTTGGCTATGTGCGATATGCGGATGATTTTATTATCTTGAGTCGATCTGAAGGAGAGGCGTACAGGGCACTTAAGGATACTAAGTTGTTTCTTGAGAAACAGCTTAAACTCAATCTTAATCCTGGTAGCAGTGTTAAGAAGATTCAGGAGGGTTTTGAATTTCTGGGAATTTTATTTAAAGGGCAGGGTATAACAATTAGCGATGAAAAGATGAATAAACTGAAAGAAAGGATTAATGAGGCTATAAATGTAAGAGAGGAGAAGCCCCTTAAGACTCATCTAAGCTGTGCATACCAGAATGGAATATTTGCAAGGAAAGACGAAATAGAGACTACAATTTCATGCGTAACATTCTTATCACAAAAGTTTCAACTATTCAAAAACAGAACAATAAAAGGGATTATTGCTTATTGTCGTAGAAAAAGAGAAAAAAAGGCAGGTAGTGATGCTTCAAAACCTATAATAAAAGACCCTGTCAGAAAGAAGAAAAGAGAATACAAGAGGCTTGAATCAGAGGGCTTTGAGCTTCTTGTTACCACACCAGGGGTTTTTATAGGCAAGACAAAGAGAGGCATTATTATAAAAGAAAGGGGCATCAAGCGTCATGAGGCGCCGCTTTTAAATCTCAAAAATATTTCAATCTTATCAGGTGGGGTAACTATTTCGTCTAATGTCATAAGGTATTGTGCAGAAAGGGCAATCCCGATAGACTTTATGGGGTTTGATGGCAAGCCTTATGCAAAGATTTATCTACTACAATCCACATCAGCATCCATTGGTATTGCCCAGTTAAAGGCCTTTGAGAATGGAATGGCTAATGCCCTTGCAAAGGGATTTGTCTTGGGCAAGATAAAAAATCAAATTAATCTCGCCAAGTATTATCATAAATATAGAAAAAAAGTTGATGAGGATTTTGCCTCAGTATTTAATGAAAAGATAACATTGATGGGGTACCTTGCTAAGGAGCTTAAGGGCCTTCACGAGAAGGATATTGAAACCTTAAGGGGGAAGCTCTTTTCCATTGAAGGAAGGGCAGCAAGCTGCTATTGGGAACTTGTTGAAAAGATATTGGATGATGATGTAGAATTTGAAGGGAGAATCAGAAGGGGCGCTAAAGACCTTGTGAATTCTCTCTTGAATTATGGATATGGCGTTCTTTATTCAAGGATATGGGAGGTGCTCCTTAAAGTTGGATTAAATCCTTATATAAGCTATCTTCATACGCCACAGGATGGGAAGCCGACCCTTACGTTTGACCTGATAGAGGAATTCAGGCAACAGGCGGTTGATAGGGCTGTCTTTTCACTTATAACAAAGGGAGAAGATCTTGAAATAGAAAAGGGGTTTCTTACAAATCCTACAAAAAAGAAGGTGGTAGAAAAGATACTTGAAAGGATAAATACTGTTGAGGTATTTAGGGGTAGGGAGATGCGACTTTCTCAGATAATGAGAGAACAGGCCAATGCCATTGCTTCATTTCTTGAAGGCAAAATAAGCCACTATAGACCTTATATAGGTAAATGGTGATGAAGAAATATATAGTTGTTGCCTATGATATTTCTGATGATAAAAGAAGAAATAAGATATGCGATATCCTATCAAGCTATGGTCAGCGGGTAAATTATAGTGTCTTTGAATGTTTTCTTAAAGAGAAGGAGATTCAAAGACTTAAAAATAGGATCGAGAGATACTTGAAAAAGGGTGAGGACATTGTTCTTTATTACTATCTATGTAAGGCATGTCTTGAGAGAATAGAGCGGGTAGGTAATTTTACTGAAGAAAAACAAATAGTTAAGGTCTTTTAATGGTTAAAGAGATTTGCGAAGATCACTTTTTTAGGCAAAATATAGATAAATCAAATAGTTATAAGAATTTGTGCTGAAATTAAAGGCTGGTTCATGGCCTAGAATCTTCGCAAATGCCTATTTTATGGAAAATTAGGTGAGGGATTTGCGAAGATTACAATTTTGTAGGGAAAATGCCATTAGAAATAATCTAATAAATCAAATAGATACAGAAGTAG
>JACRGN010000149.1 GCA_016234205.1 Nitrospinota bacterium
AAAATAGAGGCAGGGGCGGATATGTTTCTCATGTCTTCAAGATATGAGCCTTGCGGGCTTAATCAGCTTTACAGCCTCAAATATGGAACCATACCGATTGTGAGGGGAACAGGGGGGCTGAACGATACAATTGAAAATTATAATCCTGTCAGGAGAAACGGCAATGGTTTCAAATTTACGGAGTATTCCTCAATGACACTCCTTTCTACTATAAAAACGGCTTTAGATCTTTACAGAGACAAATCAGAGTGGAATAGACTGATGATAAATGCAATGGGTGAAGACTTCTCATGGAACCACTCGGCAAAGGAGTATGTGGAACTTTACCGAAAGGTAATAAATAAAAGAATAAAAAATAAATTTTAACCACAGAGACGCAGAGGCACAGAGAGAGACAAAAGCAAAAAAGATTAAGGAGAAAGGGAGAAGATGGAGAAGAAAAAATAATTTTATTTTCTTAATTCTCCTTTCCTTTATTTCTCCCTATTGTTTTCTTCTGTGTCTCCGTGCCTCTGTGGCAATTTTTTATAATTTCCTTATGAGGGCAGTTAAATCAAAATCATACAGAAGGGGAAGAATAGCCGACATACAAAAGGTCAGCGGGGAAAATTGGCTTGAAATCTTAAGTGAGGTAGGCAGGATAGCCGCACTGACATTAGAATTGGAGACAAGGCTCAATCTGATAGTTGAGCTAATTGCCAGGCAAACAGGGTCGGATGCCTGCTCCATACTCCTCATGGATGAAGATAGAGAGAATCTCGTATTGAAGGCAACAAAGGGGCTTAATCCAATGTCAATCAATAAGGTCATACTCAAGGCAGGAGAGGGTATTACTGGACTGACTGCAAAAGAGATGAAGGTAATTGCCTCAAGGAATGCCTTAAATGACCCCCGCTCTGTTTATTTTCCAGAAACATGGGAGGAGAGATTTAAATCTGTGCTGTCAGTTCCCATTATGGATAAAAATGACTGCATAGGGGTCATATATACACAGACTATAAGTGAAAAGGACTACACTGAAAATGACATAAGGCTTCTTACTACCATAGCAAACAACATCTCATGGATGATAAAAAATGCCCAGTTGTATGAGGAGGCACGACAAAAGATAGCAGAGCTATCCATCCTTTATGAGATAAGTATGGCAATGCAGACCACTATCAACCTTGACAGATTGTTAAGAATAATTTTAAGCTGTGTTACAGTCGGAAGTGCCCTTGGATTTAACAGGGCGTCACTGTTTCTTGTTAACGAAAAGACAAATACCCTGCAGGGGATGATGGGGCTTGGACCCGATTCAGGAGAAGATGCGAGAGAGATATGGAACAAACTCACCGAGATTACAAACCTCTTTCAGTGGCTCACATCTCAGGGTGAGGCACTCGGAAAAAAGGAATCCAGTTTTGATAAATTTATTAAAAGCACAAGAATACCGATTACTCAAGACAGCGGCATACTGGCACTCACCGTCATAGAGAAAAAGCCGTTTAATATTAAAGATGCCCGAAACGACCCAAGGGTAAATAAGGAGCTATTAGATAAGTTAGGTATAAATAGTTTTGCAACAGTTCCAATCATCACGAAAAATCAGGTTCTCGGCACTATAGTTGTAGATAATATCTATACCAACAGGCCTATAAGGGATGAAGACCTACAATCACTTGTAAGATTTGCAACCCATGCAGGGTGGGCAATTGAAAATGCAAGGCTCTTTTCTCAGTTAAGGGAGGCAAATAAAGATATCCTGATTGCAGAGCAGCAATTAATACAGTCAGAGAGGCTCTCGGCATTGGGACAGTTAGCGGCAGAGCTTGCACATGAAATAAAAAATCCGTTAGTCACAATCGGAGGATTTGCAAGGAGGCTTTCTGAAAAGACTGATTTCAGCCCTGAAGGGAAAAAATATACCGATATAATTATAAGCGAGGTTGAGAGGGTTGAAAAACTATTAAAGGACATACTTAATTATTCAAGGGATGTCAAACCCACTTTTTCTGATTATAATATAAATACCCTGATAGATGAGGTATTATCATCTTATGAAAGGATATTCAGCGATAGCGGTGTGATTGTGAAAAAAGAATTATCTGTAAACATTTATCCTTTGCACATTGACACCTCTCAAATAAAACAGGTGTTCCTTAATATCCTGTATAATGCAGTAGAGTGTATGACAGGAAAGGGAGGAGTTATAACAATAAAAACCGAACCTCTGTCGGGAGAAGAAGGGGTAACAATCAGTATCAGTGATACGGGTGGAGGAATACCTCCTGAAATACTGGATAATATATTTAATCCCTTCTTTACGACTAAGAGACAGGGGACAGGGCTTGGATTATCTCTAAGCAAAAAGATTATTGAGAGTCACGGCGGGACAATAGGTATAGACAACAGAACAGGTGAAGGGGCTACATTTATTATTAATCTGCCCCGAAGACAGAACAAAATCAAATCTTAACCACAGAGACACAGAGAAAGACTTAAAAATAAAGACACTGAAAGACACAGATAAATTATGATTGGCACAGAAAAAAGAGTCTTGAAAATCATAAATAATCAGTGTAAATCTGTATCAAAAAAGATTAGTTTTTTTCTCTGTGCCTCAGTGCCTCTGTGGTTTATAATTTCCTTAACAGGAATAAAAAATGGGAGGAGTTATGACAAGAAAGAAAATACTTGTAGTTGATGATGAGGAGAATATAAGGATACTCTACAGCGAGGAACTTCAGGATGAGGGTTATGATGTAATTACAGCCTCAAACGCAGAGGATGCAGACATAAAAATAAAGGAATCAAATCCTGACCTGATTACACTTGATATAAAAATGCCCGGAATGGATGGCATTGAACTCTTGAGAAAATTAAGAGAATATGATAAAAATATACCTATAGTCATGTGTTCTGCATACAGCGACTATAAACAGGACTTCAGAACATGGGCATCAGAGGCTTATATAATAAAATCATCCGATATGCTTGAACTTAAGTCAACAATAAGAGAGATATTTAAAAAAAGAGAAGTTGGGAAGTTGGGAGATTGAGAAGTTAAGATATTTTCCTATCTTCTTATCTTCTTGCTTTCTTAACTTCTATTACTTGAGGAGGGGGTAAATGACATCTACGCAATTTAAAACCATATTGATTCCTGTGGACAACTCTGAACATTCAAACTTTGCCATAGACATGGGAATTTCCATTGCCAAGAAGTTCAATTCCACACTCATAGGCAACCATGTATATGCCGCAAGGCTGCATGACCAGAGGTTCACACAGATGGAGAACGGCCTTCCACCTGAGTATCAGGAGCCTCAGGAATTAGAGAGACAAAGGAATATCCATGACTCACTCATAACAAAGGGGCTTCAAATCATATCAGACTCCTATCTTGATTACTTTGAAAAAAGGTGCAAGGAGGCAGGTGTCTCTTTCCAGCGTAAAGCGTTAGAAGGAAAGAATTACTCACAAATTGTCCAAGATATAAACGATAACAACTACAATCTGGTAATAATGGGCGCCCTTGGACTTGGTGCATTAAAGAGAAGCGTCATAGGGAGTGTCCCATCAAGGGTAGTCAGGAGGTCTAAAAGCAATATCCTCATTATAAAAAAGCCCGTGGATTGGAATAGAAAGATTATTGTTGCTGTAGATGGAAGCCCTCAATCCTTTGCCGCAGTCAAAACTTGTGTCTCCCTTGCGAAGACATTTAACATTCCCCTATTGGCGGTTGCCGTATTTGACCCCCAATTTCATATAGTGGCATTCAGGAGTATTGCCGGGGTCCTGTCAGAGGAGGCAGGAAAGCTCTTTAGATTTAAAGAGCAGGAGAAGCTGCATGACGAAATAATTGACAAGGGACTTGAAAAGATATATCAGGGGCATTTGGACAATGCAAAAAAAATCGCAAAAGATGAAGGGCTTGAGATAAATACTGTTCTTTTATCAGGCAGACCATTTGACAAGGTATTGGAGTATGTAGAAAATGAGAATCCTTCATTAGTGGCAGTCGGCAAGCTCGGTTATCATACGGATAACGGACTTGATTTAGGCTCAATGACAGAGAATCTCCTCCTTCAATCACAATGCAATCTCCTCATTGTTACAGAAGGGCATATATTAAAAGAAGACAGAAGTCAGAAGACAGAAGTCAGAAGTCAGGAATTGCCGTGGACAAAGGAAGCATTAACCCGTCTTGAGAGGGTGCCTCCTTTTGCGAGAAACATGGCAAAAAAGGCAATAATAGGTTATGCTATAGAAAAGGGATATAAAGAGATTACAGAGGAGGTTTTGTTAGAGGCAAGAGAAAGGATGGGGATGTAGGGATTGACTATTGAAAATTGAAAATTGAAGAATTAAGGAATCCCTTTCAATCGTCAATCTTCAATTGTCAATCTTCAATTGAATTATGGATAATAGTAAATTTATCCCGAGATTACTATTCTGGGAGACAACCAGGGGATGCAACCTGAAGTGCCTTCACTGCAGGGCAGTCCCTGAGATGATGACCTCAAAAGAGGATTTATCAACGGAAGAGGGATTTAGACTGATAGACCAGATTGTAGAGTTCTCAAATCCGATACTCGTACTGTCTGGCGGTGAGCCTCTCTACAGGAGGGATATATTTGATTTGGCGACATACGGCATAAACAAGGGGCTGAGACTTTCACTCGCTACAAACGGGACACTGATAGACAGTAAGATGGCGGATAAGATACGGGATACAGGTTTTGCCCGTGTGGCAATAAGCCTTGACGGCGGGAATGCCGCAACGCATGATAAATTCAGGGCAATCCCAGGTTCATTTAATAAGGCAGTTGAGGGGATAAAAAATCTGATAGACCGGGGTGTATCTGCACAGATAAATACAACCATCGCAAAACATAACTATAAAGAACTGCCGGAAATCCTGGATTTGGCTTTAAAACTCGGTGTTGATGCACTCCATACATTCTTATTAGTTCCAGTAGGGTGCGGTGTTGATATTGCCGAAGACCAGATGGTCAGTGCGGATGTCTATGAAGAGATACTCAACTGGTTTTATGACCAGTCAAAGCTTCATCCTATTGATTTAAAGGCCACATGCGCCCCTCATTATTTCAGGGTAAGGGCAGAGAGGATACTTGAGGAGAAAAAGGCAGGGCTCAAGCCGACACCCTTTATACCCCACGGCACAAGATTAAAGGCAGGTCATGTTGATAAGGTAACAATACCCAAATCAGCAGGGATGGTAAAGGCTTCTACACATGGGCTTTCTGCCATGACAAAGGGCTGTCTTGCAGGGACAGGCGTATGCTTTATCTCTCATAAAGGGGAGGTCTTCCCATGCGGTTATCTGCCCGCAAAGGCAGGAGATGTCAGAAAGGAACAGTTTAAAGATATTTGGCACTTCTCCAGGGTATTCGGCAATCTGAGAAATCCTGACCTGCTTAAAGGGAAATGCGGTATTTGCGAGTTTAAACATATATGCCTTGGGTGCAGGGCAAGGGCATACAGTGCCACAGGCGACTATCTGGATGAAGAACCATTTTGCTCTTACAACCCTTCTGATAAAAATGTAGAGCGAGGCTTCAGCCTCGCGGATGTAGAATCAGCACATACTGAGGCTGAGGGTGTTATGCCTGAATTCAGCCTGTCATGGAGCGGGGATGCAAAAGGTATTATCGCAAAAATCCCATTCTTTATCAGAAAGACAGTAGTAAAAAATGTTGAGGATTATGCCAAAACAAACAATATCGCTGATATAACCGTTGATGTAGTTAAAAAGATAAGAGAGATGAAAGGAGGTGAAGCAAGATGAGGATAAAAAAGGTGGCAAAGGTATCAAAGGGTCTTTGCAAATGCAAAGGCTCATGTTGAAGAACTTTGGCCACGAATGACACGAATTTTCACGAATTAAATCAAGAAAAAATATCTTAGTGTTTATTCGTGTTAATTCGTGGCTAATTTAATCAAAAATGGATAATAAAAAGCAACTCATAGATTTAGTCTGTAAGGGATACTGTAAGTTTTATAAAGAATCAAAGAATGAAGAGCTCGCCTGTGAAGGATTCAGATTTTTTGAAAGGTCATTCAGCCCACTTTTAGCAGACAATACTAATAAATACAACACGCCTGAAACTTTTAAATATGATTCTGTCCTGATGGATATCCTCTGTAAAAAGTGTGATTTCTTAATTGATGGATGCGATTACAGGGATGAAAAATATCATGATAAAGCATCTCCCTGCGGCGGCTTTATTTTGCTACATAGAATAATGGAGGAACAAAAAACCTGATTTTAACCAGAGTCACAGAGAATAAAAAAATTAAAAGATTAATTTTGGACACAGATGAACACAGATTTTTTAGGATTTAAAAAGAAAATAATTTTTATCTGTGTTTGATATGTGTAAATCTGTGTCCCATTTATTTATCTTCTCTCTGTGGCTCCGTGCCTCTGTGGCAAATTTTTATGAATAGATTTTTAAGGCTTTCACCACACTGCTCTCTCAAGAGGCTTGAAAAACCTTACATATATGATATAAAAAACGACGAACTCTATGAGATAGACGATAAGGCAGAAGATTTTATAAAGAGGTGTGACGGTATAAATCTCATCTCTGTCAAAGGAGAGGATGAGGAATTTATGGATTTCTGCCTCAAAGAAAATCTCCTCCAAATCTCAGAAATACCTATAATCCAAAATCTTAAATCTTCCGACCCATCCACTGGATGGGTGCCCCGAAATCTTCAATCTCCAATTCCTTCCCTCAGATACCTTGAGCTTCAGCTTACGGCAAGGTGTAATCTCTCATGCAGGCACTGTTATCTCGGAAAACCTAAAAACATAGAATTAAATCTTGATTCTGTCAGGAAAATCTTAAAAGAGTTTGAAGATGTTCAGGGCTTAAGGCTTATAATATCAGGCGGCGAACCGATGCTTTATTCCAATTTTTGGGAGTTTAATAATTTCCTTCCTGAGTATAACTTCCGCAAAGTTTTATTAACAAGCGGATGGTTTATCGGTAAAAAAGAGGCTCTAAAATTAAATGTAAATGAAGTTCAGGTGAGCCTTGATGGTCTTGAAGACGGACACGATACCTTACGGGGGAAGGGGAGTTTTAAGAGGGCGATAACCGCTATGAAATATGTAAAGGAGGCTGGGATAGACCTCTCTATAGCAACTATGGTTCACCCATATAATCTAAGTGACTTTCCAAAAATGGCTGCCATGCTTAATAGTTACAATGTTATCGAATGGGGTATAGATGTTCCATTGCAGACAGGAAATCTTAAATCTGTAAAGGATTTTATAGTATCGCCTGAAAAGGGAGGGGAGTATTTAAAATTTGCCTATGGAGGGAGTTATCACGGCGGCTCAGAAGGGTATGTATGCGGGAGGCATATATGCACAATAATGCCAAGCGGTAAAGTTTGTAAGTGCGGATTTTATGAAGATAGACCGCTTGGAAATATAGAAGAGGGTTTAAGAAACTGCTGGCAGAGAAACTACCACATGCCTTTAAAAGATTTACAATGTCATGACTGCATATATATTGAGGAATGCCAGGGCGGCTGCAGGTTCAGGGCAGAGACTCCGACATCACCCGACCCTGTAATGTGCGCCCTCTATAAACC
>JACRGN010000147.1 GCA_016234205.1 Nitrospinota bacterium
GGATACCCTTTCTTCTGTTGCGGTAATTATCGCTGGAACCGTGATATATTTTACTGGCTGGCTGATCATAGACCCTGTTGCCAGTGCGATTATCGGCGTTATGATAATCTTCTGGTCAGCCGGTCTTATCAACGAATCGGTCCATATACTTCTGGAGTCAGTTCCTAAGGGTATCAAGGTGGAGAAAGTTCTCTTAGCCATAAAAGGTATAGACTATGTTAAGGATGTCCATGACATCCACATCTGGCAGATTACATCAGGGATGTATTCCATGACCTGTCATGTGGTTCTTGAGGAGGTGTCATTTTCAGAAGCTCAAAGAATACTGCATCTAATCCACCATCTCTTAGATGAGAAGTTCCACATCTTCCATGCCAATATTCAATTGGAAGGGGAGGAGTATGCAGAAGAACATAAACATTAACATGGAGGGAAAAGATGAAAGAAATAAAGGCAATCATCCAGCCGTTTAAATTATCGGCAGTAACAAGGGCTTTGCAAGAAATTCCATGTTTCCCGGGCATGACAGTATCAGACTGCAGGGGCTTTGGAAAGGAGAAAGGTAAGGAAGGTCCCCACCGTGTAATTGAAGACCTCATAGACTATATCCCGAAGGTAAAAATTGAGATTATGCTAAATGATGAGATGGTGGATAAGGTAGTGGAGACCATTACAAAGACTGCCCACACGGGAAACCCTGGGGATGGAAAGGTTTTTGTCTACGACATAGAGAAAGCAGTAAGAATAAAAACCTTGGAGCATGGAAAGGAGGCGATTTGAATGAAAGACACAGTAAGGTTATTATTTGCATTGTTTGTTGTGGTAGTTTTTACTGGATGTTATAAGCAGATACCAAAAGAAGCCGTGATCCCTGTGGAAGTCAGGGTTGTGGACCTTGATGTACCTCTGCCTTCGAAGGATGAGGCGGATGTCGTAGTCATTACCCACATAAAGAAAGTATCCTATCTCTTCAGCCCAAGGACAGCAGAGACACCCTATACATTTATTTTGTCAATAAATGGTAAGGAGATTAAAGATACTCTCAAAGGTGTTGAAGATGTGGAATCTAAAATAGATGCTGAAAGAGGAGAGGGAATCCACTATGCCTTAAAAAAACGATTAAGACTCAAACCGGGAAAATATGAGATAATCTTAAAATCAGAAGACGGTAAATCTGCCAAAATCAAAACAGAACTAAAAGGGGGTAAACTTCACGGATTAAGATTTGAGCCAGTTTATGGTCCTCCTAAATTCGGTCGTCCAAAGCACTTCCGTGAAGGGGTTGTATATTATGATATCTATCTTGATGAATAGGAAATTATAAAACCACAGAAACCACTGAAGGCACAGAAAAAACCAGTTTTAAAAAAATCTTTTAATTCAGTGTCTTCAGTGCTTCAGTGTTAAAACTAAGTTTTTGTTCATGAAAAGGAGGTTTTAAAAGGGTAAAGGATGTTATAATGTTTCGTAGCCGTTATCCGGTATTATAACTCCAAAATTGTAATAAGGGGGTGATTTAAAATGCCTGAGATGATGCAGCAGTACTGGTGGGGCTTCTGGTGGTTCGGACCAATATTTATGTTCCTTTTCTTTGTTCTGGTAATTGTCGGAACAGCAGCATTGATTAAGTGGATATCAACACAGACAGGAACTAAAACCGGAGAATCCTCTTTGGAAATCCTCAAAAAAAGATACGCAAAGGGTGAGGTAAGTAAAGAAGAATTTGAAGAAAAGAAAAAGGATATTATGCAGTGATTCAAAACAAAGGATGTTCAAAGGAGAGATATAGAAATACACCATATTCATTCTCCGATGGTCCTAAACCAATAGGGGCAGCGATTCCAGGCACAATCTGTAATCCCGATTCAAAATTGATGGCAGAACGGAACCCCGGATTGATAAAAAATGTATCCCCCCTCTGTTTTGTGCCGTCTGATTGAACAGATTCTGAAGAGTTCCATACTGTCTCACACATGAGATTAAAGTTTTCAGAAACCATATAGATAAAACTTGTTCCATAGTTGAATCCAAGGGTATCAGCCTTTGCACCGCCTGCCTCTTTACTCCCGGGAGTAAGTGTTAACCCCATATTCCAGTGGGTTACCCATTCTTTTGATAAGTCTATACTTATTGGGATATTTACCTGATAGCCGATAGCACCGCTGCCCAAACCCTTCTTATAATCTCCTGTTGGAAGAATTAATGAGAATCGGGGTGAAAGGGCAATAGGCTCTTTAAAGATAAGCTGATAGCGGTAATTTAAGGCTATATCACCAATTCCTGTTTCTGCGGGAGTATCCAGATGGTTAACCGGAATCGTGTAGGATAATTGATGTGTCTGTTTTGGGACGGGCCATTCCTGCGTAAAGGTGTATCCCCATGTCTTACTTTTCTGTAAATACTGAAATGTTTGTATATGCTGAATAACACCGTCCTCCTGGTTATATGCCTCCTCAATAAGAAAGGAATTATCCATAATTTTATTCTCATGGAGTTCTTTTACCTCTTCGGCATACCCTGTATTCCATGTTGATATGAGTAATAGCAAGGCAGAATAAAGCAAAAATCTACTAACCCTCTTTATCATTTTATAGCTCCTCATAAATTAGAGTATTTTTTGAATAATAAATATACTAAAATATACTTGCAAAGTATACCAATTTTATAAGTATTGTCAAATAGTTTCTGTAAATTTTGGCTCATCAGTAAGTAAAGGAAACTACAAATGGATAAGGTGATATGAGGAAGGAAATTCAGAAGAAGACATCTGGTTACTACAGGAATGAGTTTAATAATATAGCATGGCTATATGACCCGTTAATCCGTGCACTTGGATATTTTGTTGGAGGAGAGAGAAGAATAAGGAGAAGGGTTTTGACCTTGTTAAATATTCAGTCAGGTGATAAGGTTCTTGATGCTGCATGTGGCACAGGGACATCTGCACTTATAATGGCAGAAATGGTTGGTGCAAATGGGGAAGTGGTAGGGATAGACCTTTCACCTAAAATGATAGAGATTGCAAAGAGTAAAATTAAATCACCAAATATCTCTTTTCTTTGTGCCAATATAGAGGATATTTCTTATCCTGATAACTATTTTGATAAAGCACATATTTCTCTGGCACTACATGAGATGATACATGAGGGGAGGGTTAATACCTTGAGGGAAATACACAGGGTGCTTAAACCCTCTGGAATTTTTGTTGTAGCAGATTTTGGTAATCCCAGAGGACTATTTGCAAGATTCCTATTCAAAATCCTTATGCTTGTAGAGACTGATACAGCAAGGGATATGATGAAAAGGGGTTTGTTGAATGAGATAAAGGATGCTGGATTTATTGTGGAAGAGGTTATAATATTATTAGGAGGCATTGCCCAGATTATTGTAGCTGGAAAATCATGATATGAAAACTGTTGAATTAAAAGTGGATGGACTTTGCTGTAGTGATTGTGCTGTAAAGGTGGAGAATGTTTTAAATACTACCAGAGGGGTTGCTGATATAAAAACCCTCATTACAGCGGAGAAGGCTATTATTACTTATGATGAGGCTGATGTTAATACAGAGGAGCTTATTAAAAAGATTGAGGGTATTGGACATAAGGCTGAAATCAGCTCAGAGTTCGGAGTTAGGAGTTTAGAGGTAAAGACAAAAAGAGAACTTGCGGACACACTCCGTTTTACCTTTATTATTGTTGTTGGTATTGTTGCCCTTGGCGGAATAGGACTTGAGTATTTTGGTCTATTAGAAAAAGGGATAGAGATAATCCCCCTCCCTGTAACTATCCTTGCTATCCTCATCGGTGGATACCCGATATTCAAAAAGGCATTTCTTGGTATTAAATCCCTCCTACCCCCCTTTAATAAAGGGGGGAGAGGGGGGATTAATGTTGATTTGATGATGAGTATTGGAATTATTGGGGCTGCCGCTATCGGTGAATTTAAATCTTCCATGCTGATTGTATTCTTCATGAGCATTGCACACTATTTAGAAGAATTCACTGTAACGAGGTCAAGGCAGGCAATAAAAGAACTTATA
>JACRGN010000153.1 GCA_016234205.1 Nitrospinota bacterium
CTCTGCTATTATTCATTTTATGAAGCTAATTGTTGAGCCTTCTAATCTAAATGGTGTGATAAACATACCTGCCTCAAAATCTCACACCATAAGGGCGGTATTCATTGCCTCCCTTACAGACGGCGTTTCAGAGGTAATAAATCCGTTAGAATCTGCTGATGGACTCTCTGCTGTAGAGGCATGCCGCTGTCTTGGTGCAAAGATTACCCCCTCTATTCCCCCCCTTAATAAGGGGGGGAAGGAAGGGTGGGTAAAGTGGATTGTCCACGGAACTGGAGGCAATATCAGGACTGTAAAAAAGATTATTGATGTGGGGAACTCAGGGACTACCGCAAGATTCTGCACCGGCTCGGCATCTCTGGGAAAAGATTTAATAACAATAACCGGAGATGACCAGACAAGAAAAAGACCCATGCAGTCTTTGATTGATGCACTGAATAATCTTGGGGCAGATATAAAATCCATAGAAAATAATGGAAGGCTTCCAATAAGTGTAAAGGGGAGACTAAAGGGCGGAAAGACAGAGGTTAGCGGTATGACATCACAGTTTATCTCAAGCCTTCTGCTAAACTGCCCCCTATCTGATGGAGATTCAGAAATTCATGTGAAGGACCTCAATGAAAAACCGTATGTCGGCATGACCATGTGGTGGCTGAATAAACAGGGGATTGTATATAAAGAGGAGAATCTTGAAAGATTTTTCATAAAGGGTAAACAATCTTATAAACCCTTTAAAGAGACAGTCCCTGCAGATTTTTCATCCGCTACATTTTTCCTATGTGCAGGTGCCATCACTAATTCTGTGATAACCTTAAAAGGGCTTGATATGGATGATACTCAGGGTGATAAAAGGGTAGTCAATATATTAAAAGATATGGGTGCAAATATTAATCTTACAAAAAAAGGAATTGAGGTGAAGGGCGGCAATTTAAAAGGGATGGAGATAGATATGAATGATATACCTGATGCACTCCCTGCAATGGCTGTGGTTGGCTGTATTGCAGAAGGGAAGACAATTTTAAGAAATGTCCCTCAGGCAAGGATAAAAGAGACAGACAGGATTGCAGTGATGAGAGAGGAACTCTCAAAGATGGGTGCAGACATTGAAGAGCTCCCCGACGGGATGATTATAAGAAAGAGTAAATTAAGAGGGTATAGGGTTAGCAGTCATGGAGACCACCGTGTAGTTATGAGTCTATCTGTTGCAGGGCTTATTGCAGAGGGGAGGACAGAGATAGAGAGTGCCGAGGCGGTAAATATTACATTTCCAGATTTTATAGATTTAATGAAAAACTCTGGAGCTAAAATAAAATTAATTTAATGATTCAATTTTTAAACTTCTAACAATGGTCAAATTGCTATTGACAGGAGTATTCAAACCTTTCGGTGTTTCCGACGAATACGGCGAAGCTTTGTGTACGATGGAACTCCTGAACAATCAGGTTACGCGTGAACAGGGGATACACTCGCCGCGCTCCAACAACCTGAGTTTTGGTTTGTACCTGATGGCGGAAAATCTCGACATCCCCTCAACCGTTTTGGATTTCCCCGCATGGAAGGATTTCACTAAAGAAATTAATAAAGGAAATTACACGCATGTCGGCATTTCGTTCATAGTGCCGAATGTGCTTAAGGCAAAGCGGATGGCTGAATACATCCGCAGGGAGTCGCCGTCAACGAAGATAATAGTTGGCGGACACGGGGCGGCCATCCCGAACCTGCGGGAAATCTTGGATTACGACGAAGTCTGCCGGGGTGAAGGGGTAGCATGGCTGCGCAGGTATTTCGGCGAAGATGTAAAAAAACCGATTAAACATCCGGTTGTTCATTCGGCGGTGAGGAAATTTGTCTACGGGGCGCCTATATTGGAGATGGCTGGAATTATCCTTCCGGGCGTCGGATGCCAGAACTCCTGCAGCTTCTGCGCAACATCGCACAAGTTTGAAAAACAGTACACTTCGTTTTTGAAAACCGGCAGGGAGATGCTGGACGCCTGCAATAAAACCGCCGAAAAGCTGAGGGTTAAAGATTTCGGTGTGATGGACGAAAACTTTCTTAAAAGTCCGGTGCGAGCCAGACAGTTCGTAGATGAGATGGAAAAAGAGCTGAAGGCATACACCTTCAGCATCTTTTCGTCGGCGGACGCAGTTACAAAAATGGGAGTTGATTTCCTCGTCCGGATGGGTGTGAACTTCATCTGGATAGGGGTTGAGTCCAAATGGAATGTATTTGAAAAAACGCACGGTGTTGACCTTTTCAAGCTGATTAAAGACCTGCAAGACCACGGCGTAACGGTCCTTGCCTCCACGATTCTGTTCATGGACCATCACGATAAATTTACGATTGAGGAAGATATAGACTGGGCGATAAGCTTGAAATCCGATTTACTGCAGCTCATGCAGTTCGGACCCATTCCTGGCACCCAGCTTTACAAGGATTACGAAGCGGAAGGAAAACTTTTCATGGATATTCCATGGCCCTCGCAGCATGGGCAGAACGAGATATGGTTTCACCATCCGCACTTCACCTTGCCGGAGACTTCGCATTATTTAAAAAACGCTTTTATAAGAAAATATCAAACGGACGGTCCCGGCGTTTTGAACATGGCACATACTGCTATTAAAGGTTATCTTAAATTGATGGAAGACATTAAGGACCGCGAAGAAAAAGGGCTTGTGTGGTGCCCTAAAACCCTTTCATACATTCCGCATCCCAATCCGAAACCGGACGAGTTCATGAAACTTCGCCTTGAATCATGGCGGGAAAACGCCCTCCGATTCCGCCCGATACTCTCCACCGCTTTTAAATATGCTCCGAACGAAAAGGCGGCGGAAAAATGCAGGATTATAATGAATCTTTACGACAAGGTCTTCGGTAAACTAACTATAAAGGAGATGGCTTTAGAGGTTGTTGTAAAAACATTTGCAATTTTGGAAAATCAGAAATATAAAAGAAACGGCTCAGTTATGCGGCAGCCGAAAACAAAAAGGGCTGAGTTTCCAGATAGAAGAAATGGTAAGCTGAACTGCTAATTTGATGATATAAATCATACAAGTACACTTACAGCATGGTATATTTATATTAACTAAATAGTTACATATTGTCATTCCGAGCGAAGCGAGGAATCTCCGAGTTTGCTTCGGCTTTGCCTCGCAACCGCTCCGCTCCTCGCAATGACAATAAACCTAATTTTATATAATCTTTGTTTAACAAGGAGGTTTGTATGAGTAATGGGAAAGTAACAAAGCTTGATGTAAGGGTGATTCCGCCACATGAAAGGCATCCGAAAAGAATATTTGATATCTGGGATAAATTAAATGTCGGTGATACCCTCCAGATAATAAATGACCATGACCCGAAGCAGCTCCACTATATGTTTGAGGCACAATATGAGGACTGCTATAAATGGGAATATGAAGCTGAAGGTCCTAAGGACTGGATTATCAATCTTACAAAGACCGGCGGTAAAGATTCATCAAACTCTGACTTAAAAAACAGGGTAGAATCTGCATTAGATGAAATCCGTCCAAATCTTCAAATGGACGGCGGTGATGTTGAGCTTGTAAATATTGATGAGGCTCAAAAGAGTGTCAGTGTAAGACTTGTTGGTGCATGCGGGACATGCCCATCCGCAATCTTTACATTAAAGGCAGGGATTGAAACAGCTATCAGGGAAAGAGTGCCGGAGATAACAGAAGTTATATCAGTTTGAGCAAGGATGTCATTGCGAGCCTCTGATAGATTCATTCAGAGGCGAAGCAATCTCAGAGATTCCTCATTTCATTCGGAATGACAAAAGCACCCTCCATTTTTAGCATCTTCATCTTTAAATCTATTCCGCCATGTGCAGTAAATCCACCCATTCCACCGTCTTCTCTTATAACCCTATGACACGGTATAAGTAAAGGAATCGGGTTCCTTGACAATGCACCGCCAACAGCCCTTGATGCATCAGTCAGACCAATTTTTTTGGCAACCCATTTATATGTCTTTACCTCGCCGTAGGGTATAGTTTTAGTAATTTTATAGACACTTCTCTGGAATGATGAACTGTAAGATAAATCTAAAGGGAAGTTGAAATCAATCCTTTCTCCGTCAAAATATCGTTTAACAGAATCCTCAACATCTCTAAAATTTCTACGGCTGATGGCTGATGGCTGATAGCGGATAGCAGAGATAAGTTCATCTCTTTTCATGCCGGGCAGGATAAACCTCGCTACACCATTTTCAGACAATACAAGTCCGCATAATCCAAAAGATGTATTAAAAATAGAATAGGTGAGGTTTACTTTATCTTCCAATTTTTCAATTTCTCAAGAAACTTATGGTCTGTGAGGTCATAGTGAATCGGGGTGACAGAAACCATATCGTTTTTTATCGCACCGCTGTCTGCATCACTGTCTTCATCAAAGAATAACATCTCCCCCCCCTGCCAGTAATAGATGTGCCCCCTTGGGTCTATCCTCTTGTCAAACTCCTCCCTGAATCTTGAACTCCCCTGTCTTGTAAACACAACACCTTTTATTTTACCTGATGTAATATTGGGAACATTTACATTCAGGAGTGTTCCATCAGGAAGCCCATTTTCATGTGCGGTGAGGGCCAATCGTTTTGCAAAATTTGCAGCAAAAGAAAAATCAGGGTTTACAAATGTGGCAAGGGATATTGCAATAGACGGTATCCCAAGGATTGTCCCTTCTGTTGCCGCAGATACTGTCCCAGAATAGATTACATTTGTAGCAATATTTGCACCAAGATTTATCCCTGAAACAATCATGTCTGGCGGGTCTTTTAATATAGCCCGAACAGCTATCTTTATACAGTCAGCGGGTGTGCCATTTACTGCGTATCCAATAAATTCCCCATTCCTCTCAACCTCCCTGACCCTCAAAGGATCAGACAATGTAATGGCATGTCCCACAGCACTCTGCTCTGTCTCAGGTGCAACAACAATTACATCGGCAATCTCTTTTATGCTCTCCCTCAGAGTTGTCAAACCCTTTGCATTTATACCGTCATCATTTGTCAAAAGTATTTTCATTTTATTTATTAATATAAATTTGCCACAGAGGCACGGAAGCACGGAGAAAAAAAGGATAAGGTAAAGGCACAGGTAAAGATAAAGATTATTTCTGCCTCTACCTTTACCTCTACCTGCTTTATACTCTGTGCCTCTGTGTCTCTGTGGTTAAGATTAGGTTTTTGTTCTTAAAACTAATGTAATATAATATCATACATAACATGCATTTTAAAAATATGTTCTTAATCCTAAAAGCAGTTATATATCTTTCCACAATAATCCTTGCCTTGAGTTTTCTCATTGTATACCTTAACTCCCATCCTCCAAGATATCCCCTTAACATACCTCCATCCAGTTACGGGCTTAAGTTTGAATCCGTAGAGTTTACTACACCTGATAAGGTTCTTTTAAAGGGATGGTTTGTAAAAGGGGTGCCGGTAGCCGCACCCTTTAGGGTGCGTGAATTGCCACAGACTGAAAGCCTGCGACTGCCAGTCATAATAATCTGTCACGGGCTTGGTGCAAATAAGTCAGATTTTACAGAGCTGTCATCTTATTTATCAAAAGCAGGCTATCATGTCCTTCTCTTTGATTTCAGGGGTCATGGCGAAAGCAAAGGTAATTCATCATCACTTGGATTTTTTGAGCAGATGGACTTAAAGAGCGCCATAGATTATGTAAAATCCAGGGCAGATGTAGATATTGATAAGGTTGGCGTATATGGCTTTTCCCTCGGTGCAGCAGTTGCAATCCTTACCGCATCTGAAGATAAAGATATTAAGGCAGTGGTCTCTGACAGTAGTTTCACCTCCCTAAAGGTTCAGGGTGAGAGATTACTGAAATCCTCATTCCTTCCAAAGTTCCCATTTCTATATACAGCAATACGGATATACGAAATTATGTTTAAAACTGATATTGAAAAGATAGCCCCTGTCCATTTTATAGAGAAGATATCACCAACCCCAATATTTATAATTGGAGGTGAGGGAGATACACAGATGCCAGCAACTGATGCAGAAGAGCTTTTTAAGAATGCCAGAGAACCTAAATCTTTATGGATAGTTAAAGGTGCATCCCACGGCGGGACTGTTATATCTGCCGGCAGAGAATATGAAAAAAGGCTCATTGAATTTTTTGATAAATATCTTAAAGAACAAAAAAGAGATTAAGGAGAAATGGGGAAATTGGGAGAAATGGAGAAAAAACAACAATTGATTTAAATTAGGATTCACAGGATGCTCATCCCCTGAATGAAGATATCAGGGGTTATATTTATCCTGTATATCCTTGCTTGAATTCTCTCCTTTTCTCCATCTTCTTCTCCCTTTCTCATTATATGTTTTTTATAATTTCCCATACATTTAAAAACTTTAATTTGTTTTTAATGTTTTTCCATTTATAATATTGCATTATGAAAAAAGATAATACTTTTGAGAAGGCTCTTATTGTTTTGATATTTATCACTACATGTATTGCCGGCTTTGAGGCATTCACACAGAAACATCTTCCGGAAAACAGTATACTGCATTTCCTTCACCAGTATGGATACCTGAATAATTACCAAATAATATATGAGCCAAGCAAGGGCATCTGGCATGCCGTCGGGTGGACAGGCTCATCAATGATGATTTTAATGATGCTCTACAGTGTTAGAAAGAGGTTTTCAATATTCAACTCATTAGGGTCACTGCGTCACTGGCTGTCAGCACATATATTTTTAGGGATAATGGGACCCATTCTTGTAACCTTTCATACAACCTTTAAATTCGGTGGAATAATAGCCACAAGCTTCTTCTGTATGATAATCACGGTGTTCTTTGGAATAATGGGAAGATATATCTATGTGCAGATTCCAAGAGACCTGTCAGGAACCGAGCTTGAAACAAATGAGATAGACAAAATTGCAGAATCCCTTGATATAAAGCTCAGTGAGTATTCAAAGAGCATAAATATATCGGACATCTTTAAGGAGATAAGTATTGCTGATGAAAAGGCAAAGTCCCTTAATGTTTTAAGTGCACTTTTCTTTATGATAAGAACTGATATAAAAAACCTCTACAGGATAACTCACCTTAAAAATATTATAAGAACCCGTTACCACTTGTCAGGAAAGGTTAGGAGGGAAATAGTATCGCTTCTGAAGAAAAAGGCTTCACTCATAAGACAGAAGAATTTTCTTGCCACATCTCACAGACTGCTTCACTACTGGCATGTCCTTCATGTCCCCCTCGCCATTGTAATGTTTCTGATTATGTTCCTGCATATTATAGTCTATTATCTATTCGGCATCAGCCGTTCATCATAACTCTTTCTTATATGTCATTTCGACCGAAGGGAGAAATCCTTGTTCCGATGGTTACTATCCTGTTAAGTCTTTATAATCGCCTGAATCATTTTAATTTATCCTTCTCATGTTCATTCACCAATTGTGAGCATTTAATGGATACTGATTTCATCTCCCTCACATTTGAACTTATCTTTTCAAGCATGATGTTTAAACTCTCGGCAAGCACTTTCAACTCATCTCCCTTCCTCAAACGAAATCTGATAGTCATATCCCCATCTCCAATCCTTTTTAAATCCCTCTCAATCCTGTACAGAGGGCCTCCATAGGAATGGGGAAGGAAAATGGCAATAACCATAGCAGCAATAAATCCTAAAATGCCCGATGTCAAAATGGCGGGTAATAGATAATCCAGAAAATTTTCTGCCGTAATATGAAATTGCCCCATGGAATTAACAATTTCTTTATCAGCATAAAAGTAGAATACGCCACAAGTAACTGTAATACTTACGAAAATAATAAATGCAATCTTCAGAAAGAGTCTGATTTGAAAATTGGTCATAATTTCACATTCTTGCTATTCTTGTTATAAAAAAAGCTGCTAAAATAGATGCTATTATTACTAATAAGTAAACTATCACCTCACCATTTGAGGCAACCTCTCTTTTAAATTTCCTTTTAAATTTTCTGTATTTCATGGATAATGACATTTTTAAAATTTAAATCACTAAGATCTTTTTTTATTTACAAACTCAAAAGAACCGATAAATTTATATTGTTTGTAATTATCAACTAACCCTTTCCTTACAGGATTTCCAAAAATATATTTAGCAACATTTATCGTATCTTCTTCATTTCTCAGAAGACGCTTATAAAAATAAGTCTGCCACAGCAATATCCCCGTTTTCTCTTTATAATGAGAACCTGTATATTCTTTGTAGGATGAAATAAATTGTTTCATATCAGAGTCAGAACTTTTGCCCTCTATTAAAAGATGCAGATACTCCGGCATAAAACAGTATGCCCATATCCTGAAGCCGAAATTCTCTGATTTTATTTTTAAGACATCCACAAGCCATCTTACTAAACGCCCATCCTCAAATAATGGCTTCTTGTTGAATGTGCATTGCGTTATTAAATAGCGATGACAACCTTGATAATTAACCGCTTCAGTCATATGCGTTTTTATATCGTTATTATTATTTGTAAGATGATGAGCCTTTTGCTTTTTTTAAATTCAAACTTTTTTCATAAAACAGCGGCTAATATAACCTACAAATTTATTTCTGTCTACTGCCCATGTGGGCAGTGAGTTGTAAGATGAGTTACTGTTTATGTGCGGGATTAATTCAGTGTCTTCAATGCTTCAGTGGTTAAAATCAGGTTTTTGTTCTTGCGTAAAGAGTGATATGGCGTCAAAGGAGCCGATAAGGATTAGGAGGTATGCAGAGTGAAAATCGTTATTACAGATATAAGTGCGGGGGGGTGAATTTTATAAATATTATCATCAAAGTCTAAGTTCCAGCCCTTCATAGGCAGCAATGGTATTTTTAAATCTCCTCTTTGCTGCCTTCTCTATCTTTTCCAGATCTTCATCGCTATGCCCGTGATGGAAGAGAATCAACTTCTTTATACCGGCTGCCTCAGATAGCTCAATACCCTTCTCCCATGTGCTGTGCCCCCATCCCTGCCTGCCTGAATTCCTATCGCTTCCATAATACTCTTCAGAGGTATACTGGGCATCATATATAATTGCATCTGAGCCCTTTGCAAAATCAAAAAGCTTTCTATCCATACCGTCAAAATGCTCATAATCACAGGCATAAATAAGACTTTTCCCCTTATAGGAAATCTTATAACCAAAGGAGCCTCCTGGATGATTCAGCCTGACCGCTGTTACTGATGCCCTGTTTATCTTTATAACATCACCCTCATGAAGTTCTATGAATTTAATATCCCCGCCCATCTCATAGATGGATACGGGGTAATTTGGTAATTTCTGCTGTCCTGTCAGCGTCTGCTGTAAATCCACATTGAGATGCTTAAATCCATAGATATTAATCTTATTCCCTTTGATAAAGGCTGGGCCAAAGAAAGGAACCCCCTGTATATGGTCCCAGTGCATATGACTGAAAAGTATAGATACCTTTCCCCTTCCCATGCCGCTTTTTAAATCAGGACAAAATCCTCTCTTCATCAAATCCAATCCCAGCACTCTCAAGCCTGTCCCTCCATCAATGATTATAATGTCTCTCCCGCATCTCACCTCCACACAGGAAGTATTACCCCCGAATTTAATTGTTGAAGAACCTGGAACCGGGATACTTCCTCTAACCCCCCAGAATTTTACAAGCATATTTTTCACTCCCTTCTCTAATCAATGGTATTGTCAAAAACATTAAATTTAACCCAAATTATGCAATTTGTCTTTCAGACAGCACTTTCTTTTCATAGGAAAAATCTCATGGCAGAGCGAAAATGCTGGGTTAACCCAGCACCAATTTTACTGAAACCCTTTGATTTCCCGTATATAAGATTCATGTGTAGAATTATACCTTCGTTTAATAATTCTCATTCCCTTTGTAAAATTGGTGCTGCCGAAGGCAAAAAATGCATTTCATTTTTTTATGATATTAATTTCTGTTCTATCTATTGTTTTTATTTGAGTTATCAACCTTTTCACTTTTTAAATGCATTTTTTGGGTTAATGTATAGTATTTTCAATGTAGGGCTTGCATAAGCAGGGCTAAAGCCCTGCCCTACAGCGTGTTGCTGCCGGAGGCAGCCTAAATTTATCCTTCTCAGCCAGAGCAACCAATAATCACGGGATAGCCGGTAAACTACAGGGAAGAAAAGAACAGCCCTTCGTTATAAAAAGACTCAATACAATAACCACAATTGTTACCAGTAAATAAAATTTCCTTTCCCTCCTCCATACCCTCCGTAAAGTTTTTATTCTCTTAGACCTTATATATCTTTTATATCGCTTTTTATGGAAATAGATTTTGGCTCTCATTTATTTAATGCCATAGCCGCAATATGCAGGATCTTTTCCGCTTCTATAGGCTTGGAGATATAATCGAATACCCCCAGTTGAAAGGCTTCCACGGCAGTATAACTACTGGGACTGCCTGTAATTATCACCACAGGACAATCAAGTTTTTTTTCTCTCACCTGTCTTAAGATATCAATACCTGACCTATCATTTAAATTAAGGTCTGTAAATATCAGGTCAAATTCCTTTTCGGAAATCAGGGACAGGGCTTCGTTATATTCCCCTGCTGTATCTACCTCATATCCGCCATAATTGAGGATCTCTTTAAAGGCGAACCTGATACTATCTTCATCATCTATTACAAGTATTCTACTCTTCATCTCCACTTCCTTTCAAAATTCGCAGGTTAGGACAGAAGCCTGCCCCTGATTGATTCTTTCAGGGGCCTGCCCTACATTAGTGAACTTTCAGCCTTTTTTATAAGCTCAATATAGGTTTCACCATCTTCTGGAAATGTAGCAATCCCTTCACTTAATTTAATCTTACCGAGATATAAATCTTTACTGACAATTTCATGTAAAAGTCTTTTTGTAAACGCTACAGTCCCTTTCTTTTCTATCTCAGGCATAATAATACAAAACTTCTCCCCCCCCATGCGACCGACAATATCGGTAGTCCTGACAGCTTTTATCAGACATTCTGCAAGCTTTTTAAGTATATTGTCCTTTTCAAAATGGCTAAAGTGATTATTAAGAGCAAAGCTTTTTATACCTACTATGACCGTAGAAAAGGAGCGATTATGCCTGCTTGCCCTTTTAATCTCTTTTTTGATACACTCCATAAGATAACGGTAGTTATATAGGCCTGTGAGTTCATCGGTTATGTTCAGGAGCATTTTTTCCTTAATGTTATTTTTAAATTTCAGTGGAACAAATAAATTCCTGATTATTGACTGACTGGCCACCTGAATACGGTTGCTTACATCCAGCTTTTTCATGATATTTTTAAGATGGTATTTTATAGTCCATCTTGTTAGCCCCATTATTTGTCCTATTTCTACATTGGTCTTCCCTTCTTTTACCCATTTCAGTATTTCTATCTCTATCGGGGAAAAACTTTTTTGTGCCTTAGTTTTTTTCATGCCTCTAAAAATACTCCATAAATTTATTATTGTCTACTACCCATGTGGGTAGTGAGTCGTAAGATGAGGTACTGTTCAGGAAATTATAAAAATTTGAGTTCCTTCAGAACAAAAACCTAATGAAACCACAGATTACACAGATTAACACAGATTTTAAAATCTTATTCTTAGCCATTTCTCCTCGTTATCTTGTGTAAATCTTGTGAAATCTTGTGGTTACTTTTATAATTTCCTATACATTAAAAAAGTTGAAAATCCTTAAATGAACACAGATATACGGATGCACAGAGAAAAGTGTCTCTGTGTCTGGCTAAATGTATTTTTCAACTAAAATACGAATGACTCTAATTTTTAAACTGCGTAAGATGGGTTAGTCTCAGTTTTGCTTCTCATATGTTGGCAGATAAAAATGAAAGGTTGTCCCGACTCCTACTTTTGAATCAACAGTGATTAATCCTTCATGCCTCTTTATAATTGAATGGCAGATTGAAAGCCCAAGCCCCATACCTTTCTGAGCCCCTCTCCCCTTTGTGGAAAAATATGGGTCAAATACTTTTAATAGATTCTCCACTGGTATTCCAACTCCATTATCCGATATAGATACCTTTAAGTATCTTCCATCTTTTAGTGGAAGATTTTCACTTTGACTGACTGTAAGATTCTCTGCCCTTACCTTAATAACTCCACCGTTTGGCATTGCTTCTACTGCATTTGCAACAATACTCCTTACCACCTGCTTAACCTGTAATTTGTCTGCCTTAACTGGATAGAGATGAGCAGGAATATCAAATTCACAGATAATTTTTAAATTACTCGGTATTACAAGACTTACAGTCTCTTTTAACATCTCTGACATTGTAATCAATTCCTTTACAGGCTCTCCTCCTCTGGCAAAGGTGATTAACATACCGGTCAATTCCTTCGCCTGCATACATATATCCTCCGATTGTGTAAGTTTTTTAAAAACCTCGTCATCAGAAGGAAGATTTTTCTTTGATAGATACAATTTTGAAAGATAGATATTCCCCAATATTGCAGTAAGAAGATTATTGAAGTCATGGGCAATACCGCCTGCAAGTGTGCCTATTGATTCAATATTCCGCATCCTTTCCAATTCTTCTTCTGCCTTCTTGTGTTTTTCAAACTCTTCTTTAAGTTGTATGTTTACTGTCTCAAGCTGTTCTGTCCTTTCAATGACACGCTGTTCAAGTCCTTGATTAAGCCTTTGCATCTCATCCTGCATCTTCTTCCACTCTGTTATATCGCGGGCTATTGCTACCATATAATCATTTTCCATTATGTTCATGAATTTAACATTCACCCAGACTGGAAATGTCGTTCCATCTTTACGCTTATGCAATCCCTCTAAAAGCATATACCCCTTTTCTCTCACCTCGCTGACATGCTTATCCCACGAGAAATTATCAGGCAGAATCGCCTCAATATCTGTAACTCTCATATTGAACATCTCTTTTCTGGTATATCCTAAATTACTACATAACTTATCATTGACATAAATGAAACGGCTTGTCTCAGGGTCTACAATAGCTACAGCATCATTTGTTTGATTTATTATGCTCTTAAATAACTGCAAATCTTCCAGAGTTTGCCTATATTCTGTGATGTTACGACTCACACCAACCAGCCCGATTATATTTCTATGCCTATCGTAAACAGGAGATTTTATAGTATTAAAAAACCTCCTCTTTCCATCTTTGCCTATGCACTCCTCTTCAAAATCAAGAGCCCTGCCCTTCTTAAATACCTCTCTGTCACTGAAATTGCAGCGCTCAGCTAAATCAGGCGGGAAAAGCTGTTCATCTGTTTTTCCGATAATCTCCGCTTTTTTAAGGCCGACAAATTCTTCAAATGCCTTATTAACAGCCAGATTACGCCCTTCCCTATCCTTGAAATATACTATATCCGTGATGGTATCAAGAAGGATTTTGCTATGAATGCTCATCTCACTTGCCGATTCTTTCGTCTTTTTCATTGTATAGGAAATTATAAAACCACAGAAACCACTGAAGGCACAGAAAAAAACAACAAAAAATAATTTAACCACAGATTAACACAGATTTTCACAGAATGACAGCACTGCTGTCATTCTGAGGGCAAAGCCCGAAGAATCTCAAAACCGAGATTCCTCACTTCGTTCGGAATGACATTTCTGTGAGAATCTTGTGAAATCTTGTGGTTTCATCATTCTTTTCCTTCGTGTCCTTCGTGGTTAATCAGGTTTTTGTTCTTTCAGATTTAAACATAATCCAATTTCAATATCTCCTCAGGGACATCAAATCCATTTTCAACCGGGAATCTCCCATTAACCACTATTGCTATTCTCCTTCTCCTCTTTGAGGATAAGAGATTATCCGTCCCCACAGGGTCATATTTAAGACATAAGGATGAATGAGGGTTTTTCAAAAGGCTTATTATCATATTCAGAGACAGCCTATTCAAGAATTCAATATATTTCTTTTCCACATCCCATCTGGAGTTTTTTGATACCATCGTTACAGCCTTCTGCCAGAGTGTAATATCATTTACATTGATAGACTGAGAATATAATCTTTTCTTTGTATTAAATGATATTATCTTTTTCTTTATTATATCCTGCATAAACTCATCATTATGGTGATTATGCCTGTTTATTACTGCCTTTGCAATCTTCCAGTATTTCTTCTCAATATACTCATCGGAACGGAATTCCCAATATATATGCCCGAACCTCTTTGTAGATGATGTGAGATACAACTGGTTGGGAATATAAAAATTATGTGCAATTACATCTGCTGATAGATGGGAGAGATAGCCGTATGAAAAGGCAGTTGTTTCATTACTGTCAGCATATTTCAGCATCTTCTGCCCGATTGACCAGTTATGACAATGGTCATCCCTCCTTTTATGCCCTTTACCGATGAATATATCGGCACTAATGCAGCCATAGAGATAGTCATAGGGGAATGCCTTTAAGATATTTGCAATATGCGGCAGTATAAGTTTAAGGTTATCAAGTATGAACACCCCCTCTTTTATATGAATCCCCGACCCCCAGGCATAGGCACTGTCTGCAAAGAACAGGAGCCAACTTAAAATCGAAAGTGTTAAGAGTAAAAGTTTCATCGGGATTTAGGATTTAGGATTTAGGATTTACGATTTAACGACCCACTTCATGGGTACCCCGAAATCATAAATCTAAAATCGTAAATTCTTTTGATATTCCATCCATTCTTTATACATACCCTTTATCGTATTAAAATCCCTCTCATTGTCAACATCCAATGCCGCCCCGCCAAATGATGTCTCAATCAGCTTCAATCGTGTTTTCAAAACATCAGATACAATCCCTTCTGCTATTTTAATTGAAACAAACTGCCTGAAGAAACGGCTTAGAAATTCCAGATGGATATGAGAGAGAAATAGCGACATCTGCACAAAGATATAAAATAAAAGGCTCTTAAAACCGGCATGCCTTCTTATAATCTCTAATGTAAGTTTAGCAATATTTCTTATATCCTTCTGATAGCGGTATTCATACACCTTTTCAATATACTCTCTGTTTGCTATCTTAAACGGTTTTACAAGGTGGAGATTGCTTATCCTGTATTTGCTTTCTTTCAGATTAAGATAGGCAAGTTTTATTCCCGGCTTTTTATTGGAAGGATAATAATATCTTAAGACAGCCTCCGGGGTCATGCCAATACAGTAGTCATAATTTGCAGTGTCACTCTTTGATAGAAATTCGCCAATCTCAAAAGAGGTGGCAAGCGGCATATCACCTGCCACTACAAATACTGCCTTATCCATCAACGATAGGTTCTTATATTCATCGCCAGCACTATACCCATCAATTGAGTAAAGAAATGTATGCCATATATTTTCATACAGATTAGCCTTCTGCTCAACTGCAATTATATTCTTTTTTAAGATAATCTTATCAGAGTGTTTTTTTAGTAATTCTTCAATCTTAGACTTTGGGCCTACTACATAAATATTACCAATATAATCCACATCCTGAAGGGCAGAAAGCACATACATAAATAGAGGGATACCATCCAACTCTATCAGCGATTTATTCATCCCGAATACACTTTTGCTTGCCTTTCTATCACCTGCAAGGAGGATTGTATCGTATTTCATAATGGACAAAACAAAAACCTAATGAAACCACAGATTACACAGATTTTCACAGATTTTTTTAAAAAATATTTTGTTTTAATCTGCGGTAATCTGCGAAATCTGTGGATATATAATCTTCATATTGGAAATTATCTCCCGAATACATATTGATGCCTTATCATTCGGCTCTTTAATAAAAAACGGCTTCATATATTCAACAGATTTTTTTACGGCTTCACTTTCCACCACATGCCCCAGATTTTTTATTTCAATACAGAGATTTTTCTTCACAAGCTTCATTATGCTTTCACCTATAGCCGTATCCGTGGATTTCCTTAATCTGTTTACTATAAGCATTGGACGAAAGTTATTCAGCATATTATCAAGCATCTCAGCATAGCTGCTATTTAATTTACTTAGCCTATCTTTAAACTCGATTATATTATACGGACCTTTTGTTGTCTTAATTATTTCTATAACCTCATCATTATTCTTGAATAGATTCATAATTCTTCTGTGAAAGGCACCTTTCATATAACTGAATATACTCATTACAGATGTCACCTCCGGGGTGGTTATAATTATCCCATTATCTGTGATATTAAAAAAATCTATTGTGTTGTAACTGATTCCGGGTGCAAGGTCTATGACAATATAATCAGCCTTTAATTCCTTAATATTATTGATTAGCTTTAGCTTTACCCGATACGGGATATTTGATATGCCAGGCACATCACCGGCACCGCTTATAAATTTAAGATTTTTCACGCCTGAATCCATCAGGAGGGCTTTAAGGGGATAGCCGTTAAAGATAAAATCTTTAAGTCCAAGCGGCGGAGATTTAATCCCGAGGATGGCATGAAGGTTTGCAGCCCCAAGGTCGGCATCCATAATAATCACCCTCTTGCCTGAAAGGGCAAGTGCTATAGCCATATTGGCGGCTATTACACTCTTCCCAATCCCTCCTTTCCCGCCGCCGAAGGTGAGTATTTCTGATTTAAAACTATCCATCATTATATTAACTCAAATAATACATTCACCACAGAGGGGACAGAGAAAGAAATATCTGAATTTTTAAAACCACAAGATTAACACAAGATTCCAACAGAAATGTCATTCCGAACGAAGTGAGGAATCTCGGTTTTGAGATTCTTCGGGCTTTGCCCTCAGAATGACAGCAGTGCTTTCATCTGTGAAAATCTGTGAAATCTGTGAAATCTGTGGTTTCATTAGATCTTTGTTTGTTGGTTGCTGTGAACTCTGTGGTTTTATTCATACATTTTCTGGGTTAATCAATAAGTAAAAGTTTCTCCCACTCTTTTATCTGATCATCTGCCGACTTTTTCTTTTCTGTAATCTCTTCTTTAAAACCTTCTTCTTTTGGCTCAAATTCGTTTGATAAATACACGTCTTCTGTATTTTTAATCTCCTGTTTAAGACTCTCATCTTCCACCATTTTCTCGCTAACCATATCATTTTCCAAGGAAGGAGAAAATCCCTTTGTTTCATTTTCAGCTTCAGAAACGATAGATGGGGTGGATGAATCCTCAACAGTAACACCTTCAAAAATATCATCTCCCTCAAAATCTGAAAAATCTACAGGCTTTTCTTTAACAGCAGATTCATCTTCTTTTACCAGTTCAAAACCCTTAAAATTAGAATCAAGAAGAGTCTCTTTTTTCCCCCCATTATCTTCAGATTTAATAACCTGACTCTCTTCTATTTGCACCTCACTTACCTCAGGTTCTTTTACATCTTCTATCTCCTCTCCAACAATTATCCCTTCCAATACATCTTCCACTTCTTCAACCTCAGGTTCTTCATGCGGCGGTTCAAAAATCTGCCCGGCTGCAGATTCTAACGGTATCTCAGCCTCCTCTGTTATTACGTCACTGCTCAATACAGGTTTTACCTCAGGCTCTGCTGTTATTTCTATCTCTGAAATTAATTCTTCTGCTGGAAACTCTTGAAAGAGGTTCCCCAACTCTTCTTCCTTCTTCTCACTCTCAAGAGAAGGTGCTTCTTGAACCGGTTCTTCAGTCTTAATATCAAGACCTAAATCAGGCAGAGATTCTTCAAACAAACCTTTTCCTTCAATAATAGAGGAGGCATCTGTTTCTGAAATCGGCATATCCAATTCTTCTTTAACCGGCTCTTCTGTAAAAATAAAACTCTCAACTGGAGACTCCTCTCCCCTTTCTTCGTTTCCCCGATTAATACCTTCGGGGACAGGCACAACCGCCTCACTAACAGCAGCTTCCGAAACTTCTTCTTCCGATGGAGTTTCAGCCTCTTCCTCAGTTTCAACCCCGCCTGCTTCACGCCTCTTTCTGATTAGATAAGCTGATATTAGACCAATTATTGTAAGAGCGGCTGTAATAATTGCAGCTAAATAGATATTCCTTTTTGAAAAAAGACTACCCCTCCAGCCGCCGCCTCCACCCTCTCCTGTCTTTGTCTCTGGCCCCCCTGTCTGAGGGAGTCCCCCTTCAGTTGGGGCTGATGGAGGTGTCCCTTCTATTGATGCAATCGGCACTACCTTTTTCTCTTCCTTTTTATAATCCACCTCATAAAATAATCCAAGGAGCATAAATGATACAGCCGCTATGGCAGTCAGCATCTTGAGAGTCCCTGCCACAATATTACTCTTCTTCTCACCCTTCTCCTTTTTCTCAGGTATAAGTCTTTTTATAAATTCAGGAATTGGTATCCATGATTTTTTCTTCGGCTCGGCATGTTCCGCCCCATAGGCATAATAGGACTCATATCTATAATCTTGATAGTCAAGACTTACCTCTGGCTTGAGACCGTTCAAGACTATGCCAATCACCTTTGCCTTCACATTGTCCATCTGAACCTTCGCCCTTTTCAGTGAGCCTCTCGCTATCTTCCCGACCTGATAGACAATTACGACACCGTCAGCCTTTGAACCTAATATTGCTGCATCAGTGGCTGGCAGTATAGGTGTAGTATCTATAAGGACAATGTCAAACTTCTCTCTAAGCTGGGCGAAAAGTGCAGGTATCCTCGGTGAGTTCAATAGTTCAGAAGGGTTTGGCGGAACTGTCCCTGATGTTATGATACTCAGATTGTCTATGCCCGGGGTAGTCATTATGTCCTCCATCCCCATCTTTCCCATCATAATATCTGTTACAGTCCTTATAACATCGTCAAACTCATAGTTTCCAAGGATGACATCTGACAGTCCCGGCTCCCTGTCAAGTCCAAAGACCTTATTGACCATCGGTTTTCTCAGGTCAGCATCCACAAGAAGAACCTTACTGCCTGCCTGTGCCATAACCATTGCCAGATTCATTGTCGTGCTGCTCTTCCCTTCACCCGGAGATGATGATGTAAATATGAGCAGCTTTGCCTCCCGTTCAAGGCAGGAGAACTGTATATTTGTCCTCAAAGCCCTGTAACTCTCCGCAAGAGTTGATTTTGGGGCAAAGTGGGTAACAAGCCTGGCATTCCTGCCTAATATCTCATCACTCTGCTCAATATGGCTCTTTTTAAGCAGAATATCCTTAATGTCTTCAGGGGCAATAAACGGAATAATGCCGACAACAGGCACCTCAAGATATGACTCAACATCCTCTATAGTCCCTATGGATGTATCCATAGTCTCCATGATAAAGGCGAAGACAAGTCCGAGTATCATACCGAGTACCGTCCCGACAAATGTTACAGATGCTGTCTGAGGCGGATTAATCGGCGAGGTCGGTTTAAGGGCAGGTTTTACAATGGTAACCTCCTCTATCTTTTCCGCCTCCTGTATGAGTGCCTCCTGATGCTTCTGCTCAAGCATGGTATAGACCTCTGCATTAAGTTTTACATCCCTCTCAAGTCTTGCCAGTTTAAGCCCGCTCTCCGGCAGGGCTTTCAACTGCTCCCTAAGTTTTTCAATCTCAACCTTAAGAGACTCTGCAGCCCTCTGCAATGTATTCTTCTGTGCCATCAACTGGCTAATCATGTTTTTCGTAATATTTGCTATCTGTTCATTTACATCCTGAACCTCAGGGTGTTTCTCTGTAAATAACAAAAGGAGAGAGTCTTTCTTTACATTCAGGTCAAGAAGCTGGGTGTTCAATCTCTGGAATATAGGACCTACCCTTTCTGCCACTACGCCTTCCAATGTTTGTTTCGGTATTGCCTTCTGCTCCTTCAACTGTCTTGCCATAAGCTCCATCTCGGAGAGGCTCTTTGTCAGCTCATTATATTGTGCCTCCGCCCTTGTCAGTTGATCCAGCACTATCCTTGACTGGTCGGGCAATGATACCAGTTTATTTTCCTCTCTGAATGTCTTAACTTTTTCCTCTGCATCTTTTAATTTTGTACTCACTATCTTTAGCTGTCCTTCAATGAATTCTCTGCCAGATATTGCCCTTTTATTTTTCTCGTATGTATTCTGTTCCTTAAAGACCTCAGCTATTGTAGTTGCAGCCAACTGGCAAAAATCAGGTTCTTCGGATGTAATGGTAATATTTACGATATTTGTATTCCCCTCCTGGGCAGTGGTTACCTTATCTTTGAGGTCAAGAACCACATTCAGATATTTATTATTCTGCCTTATATCATTTGAGGAGAGGTTTTTATCAAGGAGTTCAAGCCTTTTTGCAACTATCTCCATTATGGGATAACTTCTTATAATGGTTGCCTGCGTCTCAAGGGTATCGTATTCACTGTAGGAGACAGACTGCAGATAAAGTCCCGCCATAGTGCTGCTCTTTTCTATCTTGACACTTGAGGACGCTTTATATAACGGGACAGGCTTCTGGAGTGTGGCAAAGACAAAGCTGAAGAGCCCCAGCATAAGGGTGGTAAAAATCACTATTACCTTCCTCTTACGAAGGATTCTTATATAATCTCTTAAATCAAGTTCATATTTTCTTGCCATACATTAAAAAAAGGGTCATGGGTCATGGGTCAAGTTAATGACTTGATGAGTCCTCTCAATAACCGATAAGTCTCTGCCCTTTTATTTTCAATAGACATATAATTACTATCGGTTAAATATCCTAAATCTTTTGCTAAAGACAAGTATGTTTCAACTTCTGCTATAGATCCTTTTGCTATATACAAGAATTGTAAATATTCTTTCCTATGTCTTCTTTCATATCCTTCGGCTATATTGGCTGGAATTGAAATTGAAGCCCTTTGTAATTGTGATGTCAATCCATAAATCTCTTCTTTCGGAAATACCTTTGCCATTTTATAAACTTCTAAAACCAGTTCATAAGCTTTCTTCCACACTATTAATCTTTTAAATCCTTTTTCTTCTGCCATACCCCTTGCCCCTTGACCCTCGCCCCTTTCTTATTCACGGTGTAACCTGTGGGACAGATGTAGGCTGTGCACTCTTTGTCGGCGGGCCTGTATCAAATCTAAGCCCGCCGCCTGTAGTGTAAATATCCCTGTATAAACCCGGATAAAGGAGCCCTGAAAGAATAGGAGATATCTTATTAAAGAAATCAGATACATTGCTTATAGTTGATTTTGGCACAAATACAACATCCCCATCCTCTAATGCTATATTCTGGCTCATATCCAGTTCCTTTAAGAATTTTTTAATATTTGATGCCAATACCACCCTCCTCTTCTCATCCCCCCTCAACACCTTTGTATCATCCTCTACAGCATGG
The DNA here is from genome assembly GCA_016234205.1 of Nitrospinota bacterium. GTDB lineage: Bacteria > Nitrospinota > Nitrospinia > UBA9942 > UBA9942 > UBA9942. The sequence goes on from JACRGN010000153.1 coordinate 21,202, forward strand.
ATTGTGGTCCCGCCTGCCATTGATATAGCCTCAACAACATGGATAGTCTTTTTAAACCTGTAAAGCCCGGGAGACTTGACCTCCCCCAACACAAATACCTTTCTGTCAGGCATCTTACCCTCCTGATACTGGGACAGCTCAGGCACTACAATCCTGTCGCCTGCCTCAACTAATATATTCTGAGAAGATTCCCCCTGAAATAGTGCATTGTAAAGATTCAATGAGTAAATCTTCCCCTTCCTTGTCAGCTCTACCTTTGTCAGGTCTGCCTGCTCTGAATGGCCGCCTGCAACAAGAATGAGGTCAAGCATGGTCACCCTCCCTGTAATCGGATATATTCCAGGTCCTGATATACCTGTCTGCAGCCTGTTAATGGCACCAAAGAGGGAGACTTTTTTACTATTGTAATCTTTTACTACAACATCTATCCTCGGCTTTTTTACAAATGCCGATAACCTCTCAGTAATAAGATTATCTATCTGGGTTGGTGTCAGGCCTGCAACAGGGACATCTTCTAAGAAAGAGAATGAAATCTTTCCATCAGGCCTTACAAGTATAGGAACTATCTCAGGGGTTGTCCCCTTCCAGAATGTTATTGTAAGAACATCCAATGGACCCACTACATACTCAGAAAAACCCAGGATATCGCTGAATGCACGGTTTTCAGTATAAGTTGGTATGGGCTCTGCAGGTTTGATTTCTGCCGGCGGAGGTTGTAATTCTATTTCAACCTGTTTTTCCTTGAAGGTGTCTTTTCCTTTGACTTGCTCAGCGGCGACTTTATTATTATTTTGAACATCCTTTTGAGGGGTATCTTTTTTGACAGGGGTTTTCACACATCCTGTAATTAAAACAAATATCAATATGAAAACTAATGTTATCTTTTTTTTCATCTGACCATTAATTTAAAAAACCTTATATATCTATATTTTATAAAGACTTCCATCAAATAAATTATAACATTGTAAAAAATGTAAGACTACCCTTTTTTTATAACCCCGCCCCCTGCCCTCTCCCATGCCAAAATACCGCCATTCATATTAACGACATTTTTAGCGCCAAGATTGTAAAGTTTTTTTGATGCCTCACGGCTCCTGACCCCCGACCGACAATAGACTATTATTGTTTTATTAAAATCCAGCTTACCAAAATTCCTCTCCACCTCATTAAGGGGTATTTCAACACTTCCGGGGATTACAGTTGAGCCGTCTCCATTCCTCACATCCAGAAGGATATATTCTGCCTTAGATGAGTCCTCTTTTAAAAGATGCATTATCTCCTCAGGAGAAATAGACCTATAAGTCTCTTTTCCATTAGACGATGAATCAGACAGCAAAAAAGATAAAATATTTTTCATAAATGATACAATTATTTTCATAATAGTTATAAATCCTATAGTTGAAATATTATCATAAAAACATAAAGGATACAAAGAGGAGGATTGGAAGGAGGATGTGACATGAATTGCAGCATAAATCTAAAAGACAATCTGATAGACCGCCTTTATCCCTTTAATGGATAGAAGAACGGGTCTTACCATATAATAAAGATAGTTATTACGCCCTGAAGAGAGGGAATACCTTTTTGTTATAAAATCCCTTTCTGGAAAGATATAATGAAATAGATATAATACCTTTTTTTTAAAACCTTTAAGCAGTATAAGATAAAGTATGTGTCCTACATCAACTGTATAATGATTTGTAGTCGTCTTTTCAAATATCCTTGCCTTAAAGGAATTTGATTTTACAGTTTTAAGTTCTCCTAATACATCAGAGGGAATTCCCGTCCCTAAAAGTTTTTCAGTATGTGAAAGTGTATAATAGAGAGGTATCTCTATATTGTAATCCTTTACCCTCCTGATAAAATTTTTCCAATCAATACTATCCATGTATGCCCTGATAAATTCATGGATGTCACAGAGCCATATTAATTTATGCATACCATGATTTATTGATTGATGAGTTGCCATGTATATCAAAACATCCTCATTATCCAGAGATTGGACAGGGGTATCCTTTATCATCGTCATTTTACACCTTCTCCAGATATCATCTGTCTCAGGGAACCATATATCCCAGTGAAAATCTATAACTGCAGGGAATTCTCCATCTTTTAAATATCCGAGATGTCCGTGAGGTGTAATATGATAGCCTGAACCTGACATCTCCTTCATGACTTCGGGAAGGGCTTCTTTCTTTACCAAAACATCTACATCTGACATGGGCCTTAAGCCGATATTTCTATAAACTTTTTCAGCCAGAAAAACTCCTTTAAGTACAATAACCTCTACACCAATTTTATTCAGCCTTTTTAGAACAGCATAAAATTCATCCAATAGGTGGATATTGGAGATGAGATTGGAATAATATCGGACGGAGAGTTTTCTAAAACCGTTCAAGCCGTTTAAACTGTTTAAATCGAAATTTACATTTTTTATATGATAATACAGAAGGGAATCTACACCCTCATCCCCTGCC